>JBPCTC010000055.1:0-2206 GCA_051006535.1 Minisyncoccia bacterium | reverse complement strand
GGGTCTACCAATACTATATCTTTATTCCTTTTAAACCATGTTTTTTGGCGTTTAGCATAGTGCCAGATTTCAGTATTAAGTTTTTCTAGTGTCTCTGCTAATAGTTGTTTTACTAGTTTTGTAGATTCTTTTTTAGAAATATTTTTGTTTCTTTCTATTTCAAGTTTACCTTGCAGGTAGTGGGCAATGTACCTGTATTCTAAACCAAGGTCTTCCATGCGTTTCCAAGATACGCCTCCGCCAGCTGGCGGAGTGTGTAGTTTTTCTACTTCTTTAACCATACCGGCTTTTATGCGCTTGTGTAGGCGTGTATATATGTTTTGTTTTAAAACTTCGTCAGGCAGGGTAAGCCCAACGTATAAAACTTCATACGGTGAATTTGACCCCTCTACTAGTGTATTTAGTTTTGGAACTTTACCTAATGCAGTAGCTATTTCAATTGCGCGTATTAGACGAACAGGGTTGTTTTTGTCTATGTTGCCAGCACGGACTTTATCTAGTTTTTGAAGTTTTTCAAATAGTTCTGTTATAGAAAGCAGAGCTAGTTTTTTGCGTAGTGCATTGTTTGGTGGTACTTCTGGAAAAATTTGGCCAGACACAACCGCATCAATATAAAAACCAGTACCTCCACAAATAATAGGTATATTGCCACGTTTTGTAATTTCTTTTATTTTCTTGTCCGCTAGTTTTTTATATTGGGCTACTGTAAAAACTTTTTTCGGGTTTGCAACATCTAACAAATGGTGCGGAACACCTTTGTATACATATTCGTCAGCTGTTAGCTTTTTGCTTTTAGACTTTAAAATTTTATCTCGTGGAACTTTGCCTGTACCTATATCCATACCTGTATAAACTTGGCGTGAATCTGCAGAAACGATTTCTCCACAAGTTAGAGGATTTATTTTTTTGGCTACATATACAGCAAAGTCGCTTTTACCTGCAGCAGTAGGCCCAGCAATAACAATAATTTTTATTTTATTTTTTGTTTTAGTTTGTTTGTTCATGTTTTCGAACAATGCATAGTGGAGTAGATTCTGACTTTTGACCAAGCGGGTTGTCGCGGAAAAGTTCGCATATCATTTCTTGGTTTATGCTTTCATTTGATGCACCCAGAATGTTTACACCTAGGTCGTTAGCATCGATTATAACAACAGGTATACCAATCAAAGTTTCAAGTTTAGATGCAACTTTGTTAGGGTTTTTAGGTGGAAGCTTAGCGTATTTGTTAAATGGGGCTATGGTGTAGTCGCATGGGCCGTCGATGGCGTTTATGTGTTTACCAACAACTTTGTAAAATAGGCCACGAACACCAAAAGGTCTGGTAACTGCAGACACAGCTGCCGCAAAAAATATACGTACATAACCAGCTTCGTGTATAGCTAGTTCCATTGTCCATGGACTACCTATACCTATACCCGCATTAGATTTGTAAACATATTTAGAAAGTAACTTTGCAAACCAACTAGGGTGTATGTCGTTTATGTGGTACGCACGGCCTTGTGTTATGGCAACAATTTTTTCACTGATACATAAAATGTCACCTTCTTGTTTGTGTGGCAATACCGCCTGGTTTACAATTTGTTCCAAATTGTCTTCTGGCATAACAGTTTTTGTTTTTATGGGTAGGCGTTCATAAGCAACACTGTTGTAGTTCCTTATAAGTTCTTTGTCTGGGTTAGGTTTTAATTCTAAAATCATAAATACATATTAGCAGAAAAACCTTATTTTGGATAATTATTATACCACATTTTAAAAATTACGAGGCAAGACCTCGTAATTAATAAAAACCCTCATTGAGGGTTTTTATTGTGTGCCCGGGAGAGGACTCGAACCTCCACCCCTTGCGAGAGACGATTTTGAGTCGTCCGCGTATACCATTCCGCCACCCGGGCATAAAATGTATATTACTCAAATTTTAGTAAAAATGCAATTTAACCCTTCCGTCATTCGCAAACTTATGACACCTCCGTTTATAATAAGTAGAGGACGGGTGGGGTTACAATATTTTATCCTTTTTAATTTTTATGCTAAAATCACCCTATGTCACAACTATATTCAAACTCAATTTTCTGGATCGATACCGATAAAATAGTACCAAACCCATACCAACCACGTCGTGAATTCGAAGAAGTTAAGTTAAAAGACTTGGCCGATTCTATACGTATGTACGGCATACTGCAACCACTAACTGTGTCACGTATTGAAC
>JBPCTC010000054.1:0-3019 GCA_051006535.1 Minisyncoccia bacterium | reverse complement strand
TTTGTTATTAGGTTGTTGTCTGGCGTAAACACTGAACCACTTTGTTTTTTACCTGACTTTATAAATGTTACTCTGGACCCAATACTAGGACTAGCTACATTTTCATCATGACCTATTACATTTGGGTTTCCTCCACTTTCACGTTGTATTGCAACTTGTGCTAAACAATGAGGTATTTTGTCTGTATGACCAGGGTAGTTCATGTTTGCGACAAATGATTTTATTTGATTATAGTAGTTTGTTCTTTTAAAATTTTCTCCACCTATAGAGTCGTACATTTTTACTTGCCCTTCCCCTATCAAAGAAAATATCGTACCATTGGTTGTTATTTCTATTTTAGGTGCCCCAAGGTGTATTGTTGTTAAGTTTGGGTTAATAGTGTACAAAATTAAATACGAACCAAGTGCAATGACAATACCCATTATAGCGTTATAGACTCTTTCTTTTGATTCAGTTTTACCGAAAGGTGTAACTGAAATCATTGTCTTAATGCCATAATACATTATTTGAAAAACAGCTATAAGTGCTATAAGACTATAAGTTAAATTTATCAATGTTTTTAAATAGTCATCAAAACTATACACCAAACATTTTCCATCTTCTGATTTTTCTTTACACAACGATTCTATGTTAAGTCCCGGTATTTTTGTTAAGAATTGGTAGTCATCTTTCGAATCCAGAGCATTTTTTTTGTCTTGTGTTGCCGTGCCTTCTATTGTGTCTGGTGTTGTTTTTGTTTGGTAGTTTAATATGTTGCCATCCTTGTCTTTTAGTTTAACTGTAACTGTATAAGCCCCTACTTGCGGTATGTTGCTTTCTGTATATGTATACTGTTTAGTTGTTTGGCTTATAGATTCTGTTTTATTTGGCGTTATGTCTTGTTTGTTAACAAAACCATTGACTGCGCTTATGTCAAAAACAACAGTGCTGTCATTTGGTATAGATTCATATATTGCAGTAAGTACTATACTTGTTTGTTTTCTGTTATATATAAAAGACTTTAGCGCCATAGAACTATTAGTTGTTGTAAAACCAATGCTCATTTGTACATCTTTAGGAGTGCCTTTAACATAAGGTTTAATAAAAAGTGTGTATTTGGTATTAGGTATTAGGCCTGTAATTGTGCCTGATAGTTTTTTATTTCCGTCTATAGAAAAGTCACCTGTAAATATTTTCTTTGTAGAATTGGTCTCGAGAAGTGTTATTTGAAATATTTGAAAAACATTTCCGTATGTTTTTTCATCAGACATGTCAAAATTAAAAATCGCTTTTGTGTTTTCGCCGTAAACTGTAGACCCTTGTTTCTTTATTATTTTTAGCCCACCTGTTGTTGGATAGTAGTCATTTATTAACGAACCACCAAGGACCCCGCCAGATGTTTGAGAAAACCCCCCTGCACTGTTGGCTTTAGTGTTTTGAGCAAAGATTTTGGTAGATATTCCAAATAAAATAAATAGACAAAATATATATACAAAGTATTTTTTCATGTATATATTATAACACGCATTACAATGTTAAGAGAAGACTTGCTTTTATCGATTGAAAAAAAGTTTTTGCGTTTTCTGCTGTAAGTGTAAAACTGACACTACTGTCTGTGCCGGGTGTAACCAGTATGTATTGGCTGTCGCCCGCTGGTTCGGCATTTCTAGTCCAAGAAAAATTTACATCAGAAAGATTTTTAGGAGTTATAAAATATGGTGTAGCTACTATTTGCATAGTGGTTTCTGGTGTATACCCGTTTGGTATTGCTTTGTTCCAGTTTATAAATCCTTTTTTGTTTGTATAAAATAAAGTTTGTATTTTTTGTGGAGCAAGGTCTATTTTTGTTTCTTGAATGTTATTGTTTACTATTCCTTCAACACGAACCCCTATTTGTTCTTTATCTAAAAGATAGTCCATAACTATAGGAAAAGAATCTTTTCCTGTTCCTGAGGCTGTTCCAACTACATCGTTACTTCTAGACCATGTATAAATGTTGTTTTTGTTTGCATTTGTTCCAAAAACTGAACCTCTTGTAATTATAGGACTAAATCTAACAGCTCCTTCTGTAACAGGTAGTGCTTTTCCTTTATAAAATGGTGGTGTGTACGAGTCGAGTGCTTCCCATAATAAATCCATGCTTTGGTTTGTTATGTCTACAGATTGTTGTATTGTTTGGCCTCCTGTAAGGTTTATTGTCACGCCAATGGTAACTAAGGGCATAGAAGATGTTTTTCTAAAAGATATAGATGTTACGCCGGTGCCTTTTTTAACTACTTTACCATTAGCTGTCCATGTAAAATTAGATCTAGTTAGGTCTTCGCTATAGCTAGATGCGCTAATTGTTACTACTTCGCCTATTTGTGCGTTTTCAGGTGTTACATTTAAAAACACAGACGTAACTTGTGCCTGTGTTTTGTTAAAAAACACAAGGTTTAGCAATATACATATAAATAAAGCGTATCTTTTCATATTTATAGTATACCCTGCCCTTGTGTTTTATCAAAGATGTTAGGAAGCAATAAGGTTGTTTATTTCTTCCTCGACATCTTTCTGTGCTTTTTCTAGATCCTCAATTTTTTTAATTTCATTATCTAAAATAGACTTTTTCTGTTCTATATCTTTTAGGTTAGCCAGTTCTTCTTCGATAGTCTTTTTTAGGTTTTTTAAATCCTGAATTTTTTGTTCTATGTCGCTTTTTAAAATATCTTCTTCTTTAGTCCAGTTTTCTTGTTTGTTTTTTATTTGATCAATTTTGTCTTTTAAGTCTGGCACACTGTTTGTTTTAGGTGTATTTTGTTGTGGTGTTGCCTTTATAGATTGTAATTCTGAAGCAAAAGCACTTTCTAGTTCACTAACCGTGCTATTTTCAAATTCAAGGCCTGCCACAGTTACGTGGTTGTTTGAATTTGTAGGGTTGCTTGTGTTTTGGTCACTTTGTGGTTGCATGTTCATATTATACAGCAAAAACGATATTTAAACACCCTTTTAAAATAAACTATAAAAACAAGCCCAAAACTAATAGGGCTTGTTTTTATAG
>JBPCTC010000053.1:0-17058 GCA_051006535.1 Minisyncoccia bacterium | reverse complement strand
GCGTATAATAGTGCCTATGGAAGGAAAGCCTTTTACTCACTTGCATACACATTCACACTATTCCCTACTAGATGGGCTTTCTAAAATACCCGAGCTTGTTAAGGCTGCAAAAGCCGATGGTATGCAAGCTATCGCATTAACCGACCATGGTAACCTATACGGCGCTATCGAATTCTACCAGGAATGTAAAAAGAAAGAATTAAAGCCCATTATCGGTGTCGAAGCATACGTTGCACCACGTAGTCGTTTTGATAAAGATCCTGGTATAGACAACAGACGTTACCACCTAACACTACTGGCAGAAAACATGGCCGGTTACAAAAACATTATTAAACTAGTTTCATTGTCGTACACCGAAGGCTTTTACTACAAGCCACGCATGGACAAAGAAATACTTCGCACATACAGCGAAGGTATAATATGTTTAACAGGTTGCCCAGGAGGAGAACTGGCACAAATGTTGTTGCAAAAAAACTTACCAAAAGCAAAAGAAGTTCTAGAAGAATGGATAGACATTTTTGGTAAAGAAAATCTTTACATCGAAGTAATGAACCATGCAGAAATAGAAGGTTACCAAGATGTTATACAACACCTTATAGATCTATCTAAAGAATACCATGTACCACTAGTTGGTACATGGGACGCGCATTACCTACATGTCAGCGACGCCGAAGCTCAAGACACACTGGTAGCAATAAACACAGGTAGCGACATAAGCAACCAAAAAATGAGCATGAAGAACGGAAACTATTCGTTTATTACATCTGGCCAAGCATACGAATTTTTCAAAAACATTCCTGGTGCATACGACAACACTGCTGTTATAGCAGAACGTTGCAACTTAGAACTTACATTGGGTAAATTTTTCTTTCCTGAATTTATACTACCACCAGGCACAAATGCCGACGAAGTACTACGCGAAACAGCATATGCAGGTATAAAAACCCGTGGTATAGAAATGGACGAAAACGTAAAATCCCGTCTAGACTACGAACTAGAAGTTATAAAAACCAAAGGTTATTCTTCTTATTTCTTAATCATGCACGACCTGATGCGCCATGCCCGTGAAAACGGAATTTTAACAAACACTCGTGGGTCGGCGGCGGGGTCTTTTGTTTCGTATGTATGTGGTATTACAAACGTTGATCCTATTTTATACAAACTACCTTTTGAACGTTTCTTAAACCCATTTCGTCCATCAGCGCCCGATATAGATCTGGACATTGCCGACGACAGACGTGACGAACTTATAGAATATGCACGTCAAAAATACGGTGCAGAAAAAGTAGCACAAATAGGTACGTTTGGTACTATGGCCGCCCGTGGTGCTGTGCGCGATGTAGCACGCGCTCTTGGTTACCCATACACTACAGGTGACAGAATAAGTAAAATGATACCCATGGGTAGCCAAGGCTTTCCGATGACACTAGACCATGCACTAGAAATAGTACCCGAACTAAAAGAAGCATACGACAACGAGCGCGATGTTAAAACTATTATTGATCTTGCTAAAAAAATAGAAGGTTCTGCACGCCACATTTCTGTGCATGCTGCTGGTGTGGTTATTGCCCCTGGGCCACTAACAGACTTTACACCTGTACAGTTCGACCCGAAAGGAGGTAAACTTATAACCCAGTACGACATGTATTCTGTCGGCGAAGACGGTGTAGGTTTAACTAAATTCGACTTCCTCGGTATACGCAACTTAGCATTTTTAGCTTCAAGTATAGAACTACTAGAAAAAATTGCTGGTATAAAAATAGACATAGACACTATGCCTGTAGACGACAAAAAAACTTTTGAAATGCTTGCCCGCGGAGAAACCGAAGGTTTGTTCCAACTTAACGGTTCAGGTATGACACAGGCCTTAAAGAAACTAAAGCCAACAACCATACACGACATAAACGTTATGGTGGCATTGTACCGTCCAGGTCCGATGCAGACGATAGATGAATACATTGCACGTAAAAACGGAGAAAAACCGGTTATATTCTACCACCCGAAAATGAAGGACTACCTTCTAACGACATTCGGTTTGTTGGTGTACCAAGACGACTTGTTGTTTACTGCTATCGAACTAGCTGGTTACGACTGGGGTGAAGTCGACAAATTCCGTAAAGCTGTTGGTAAAAAGATTCCTGAAGAAATGGCAAAGCAACACGTAAAGTTTGTTGAAGGTTGTCAAAAATGTTCTGGACTAACACCTCAACAAGCTGAAAAAATATGGACACTGTTCGAACCTTTCCAGGGTTACGGTTTTAACAAAGCCCATGCTGCTTCATACGGTAAAGTAGCGTACCAGACTGCATACATGAAGGCCAACTACCCTGTTTACTACATGTGTGCCATGCTAACAGCCGAAAGTGGCGACATAGAAACTATAGGTATATACATTAATGAATGCCGTCGTATGGGCCTAAACATATTGCCCCCATCTATAAACGAAAGTTTCCATGCATTTACCATTGCCAAAGAAGAAGGTGTGCCTTTAGATAAAAGTAAAACAATACGTTTCGGTTTATACACAATAAAAAACCTAGGTGGAGACATAGCCGACGCCATAATTTCTGAAAGAAAAAAAGGTGGGGCTTTTAGTTCTATAGACGACTTTCTAAACAGAATGACACACAAAAACTTAAACAAAAAGTCTATGGAAGCATTAATAAAGTCCGGGGCTTTCGACGAACTAGGTGAAAGAAACCAACTTTTGTTAAACATGGAAGCACTTCTAGAGTACAACCGCGAATACGCAAAAAAGTCAGACACACAGACTTCATTGTTTTCTATAGGACTTGCACAACACCAACTAAAACTAACAGAAACAGAACCAGCCAACCTAACAGAAAAACTAAACTGGGAAAAAGAATTGCTTGGTTTGTATATTTCAGGCCACCCGCTAGACAACTTTACTAAGAGACTCGAAGGTAAAAACACAATCGAAGAAATAAAAAAATCAAAGAAAAAAACTAGTATCGTGCAGTTAGGTGTAATAACAGAAGAAGTCCGCAAGGTTCAAACTAAAACTGGCGAATTTATGGCATTCTTAAAACTGTCAGACAAAACAGGTTCTATAGAAGCAGTAATATTTCCTAAGAACTTCCGTGAATTTATAAAAATAGTCGAATCTTCACCCACACTAGGCATCGCCGGCCGTACAACAGTACGCAACGACGAAAAAAGTATTGTTATCGAAAAAGTTATTACACTGGTATAGGAATGTAAAAACCCTCGCATATAGCGAGGGTTTTTACGAGTCTATTAAGCTTCAGTATTTTTAATCTTTGTCATGATAGACATAACTTGACTAGCATACGCTGGCACAACAGAAGGAGGGTTATAAGTTTGTAGGATGCCCTTTACGTCTTTATTTTTATAATAAGACGATGTTTTTGGGTGGTTTCCACTTAAGTGTTGCCCAATTTTTTCAATGGCAATATCCATTGTTTCGAAACCTACTTTACATGACGCCCAACCGAACGGGTTGTTAGCACGTGTTTTACATGCAAACTTACCACCTGTCGATTCGCGGACTGATAAAGCTGGAATAAGATATGGGTCAAGGTCGTTTTCATATGCAACTTCCACCATCTTTGCACCATAACCAGCTAGTGGCATATCGTGGTCAGTATAATATTGGTCGATTTTAGCAGCTATCTCTGCACGTTCGCGCAGGTCAGCTTCACTTAAAACGGGTTCTTGATTTTGTACATTTGCATCTGTTAAGATCGTAGCGCTTCCTGGAGTCGCTTGCGCGATGCTCATTGCCATAAGCGGCATTACTATCATTGACTGAAGAAATGTTAAATTGATTTTGTTTTTCATAAGTGGGGGTTTTGCTCCCTTAAACCAGTGGTAGAAATATTTTGCCCTAAAAAGCAAAAAAACCTATAATCAATATGTTGTACAAAATACTACAAATTGACTATTCGGTTATGGTTCAAGTATAGCAAATAGGGGTCTAAAAGTCAAGCACTAAAGCTTGACTTTATATGTTTTTATGGTGTATTTATATACAAAAAACCCTTATAAAATAAGGGTTTTTTGTTAAAAAGAGCTTAATTTTATTGGGTTCTTATAGTTTCAATTAAGTTCAATGTTTCAGCTTTTAGAGAAGTTTCCATAGAACGGAACAAACGTAGACCTTCTTTTTTGTATTCGATCAGTGGGTCACGTTGTCCATAGGCACGAAGGTTAACAGAACTACGCATATAGTCCATAGTTTCTAGGTGTTCTACCCATAAATTGTCTGTTACTGTAAGTAAAATGCGTCTTAACACATCGAAAAAAGCTTCTTCCCCTACTTCTTTGATCTTATTAGCTACTATTTCTGGTGCTTTTTCGTCTATTTCGGTTAAAGATTCTAAATATGAATTTAACACTACCCTGTCGCCTTCGACAATACTGTTTCGGCGGTTATATATAGATGTGCGTTGAGTGTTTAGAACATCATCGTATTCTAAAGTGCTTTTACGTGCATCAAAATGAAAACCTTCTATTTTAGCCTGAGCATTTTCTAATGTACGACTGATTATTTTGTTTTCTATAGGAGTTTCTTCTGGTATACCAAACCGGCCCATCATAGATTTAAGCCTTTCCCCACCGAATATACGCATTAGGTCGTCTTCTAATGATACATAGAAAACAGTTTCACCTGGGTCGCCTTGACGTCCTGAACGACCACGCAACTGGTTGTCTATACGACGTGCTTCGTGGCGTTCTGTACCTAAAACAAACAGACCACCCAAATTTCTAATTTCTTCACCTTGGTCTTTGGTTGAAGGCTTACCGCCCAACATAATGTCCACACCACGACCTGCCATGTTTGTAGCAACCACAACACTACCCTTACGGCCAGCTTGAGCTATTATTTCACCTTCTTTTTCGTGATTCTTAGCATTTAGGACAGTATGGCTAACACCAGACTGGTGCAAGTATGCTGAAAGCATTTCACTTTTTTCTATAGACACAGTACCTATTAGTACAGGTTGGCCTTTTGTTTGTAATTCTTTTACTTTTTCAGCAATAGCTTTAAATTTACCTTGTTCAGTTTGGTATATCTGGTCAACATGGTCTATACGTTTTACAGGTAAATGTGTAGGTATTTGCAAAACATCTAGTTTGTAAACTTTATAAAATTCTTCGGCAGAAGTTTCTGCGGTACCTGTCATGCCACCTAGTGTTTTGTAAAAACGGAAATAGTTTTGGTATGTAATAGATGCAACAGAACGAGTTTCGTTTTCTATAGGAACACCTTCTTTGGCTTCTACTGCTTGGTGTAGACCTTCAGACCAACGACGCCCAGGTTGCATGCGACCAGTAAATGTGTCGACTATTATAACTTCGTTGTTTTTTACAACATAGTCTTTGTCTTTTATATATAGTGCATGTGCACGTACAGCTGTTTCTATATGGTGGACATACTTTATACCTTTTTCTGTGTATATATTTGAAACACCTAACAATTCTTCGACATGGTTTATACCTTCGTTTGTTAGTTGTATAGCTTTTAGTTTTTCGTCTACTGTGTAGTCTGTGTCTTTTTGTAATTTTCTAGCTATAGTTGCAGAAGTTTTATAAAGTTCATCAGACTTTTCAGCTTCCGAAGAAATAATAAGAGGTGTACGAGCTTCGTCTATAAGTATAGAATCTATTTCGTCGACAATAGCATAAACATGCCCACGTTGTGTACGTTGTTCTGGTATGTATACCAAATTGTCGCGTAGATAGTCGAAACCAAATTCACTGTTTGTACCATATGTTATATCTGCATCATAAGCTTCTTTACGAGTACAAGGTCGAAGCTTTTCATAAACAACACGAAACGATTCGTCTTCATTTGTGTCTTCTGGTGCACTGTGTGATGCATCGTATATATAAGATGTTTGTTGTCCGTTAATAACAGATGTAGACACGCCCAGAAATGCAAAAATTTGTCCCATCCATGTTGCATCACGACGTGCTAGGTAGTCGTTTACAGTAACTATATGTACACCCAGGCCTGTTAGTGCATGTAAATATGCTGGCAATGTGGCAACAAGTGTTTTACCTTCACCTGTACGCATTTCGGCTATCATACCACGGTGTATTGCAATACCACCGATAAGCTGTTCGTCGTAGTGGCGTTGGCCTATAACACGAAATGATGCTTCACGTACCAAAGCATAAGCTCTTGGTAAAATGTCGTCTAGTGTTTTACCTGATTGTAGTTCTGATTTAAGTTTATTTGTTTCTACAGGAAAGTCTGCGTCAGACAAAGCTTGCATTTCAGGCTCAAAAGACGCAACCGATGCAATGATCGGTTTATATGATATAACGGTTTTTTCGTGTTTGTTTTTAAATAGATGCAGTAATGACATGTGTGCATTATAGCACAAAAAAACCCGATATGCTATCGACATACCGGGTTTTTCTTTAGTTAAAAGACTATATTTTTTTTGTCTTTTTTGCAGCTTTTTTAACAGCTTTTTTTGCTGATTTTTTAACTGCTTTTTTTACTGCTTTCTTTTTTGTTGCCATAAAAATTTATTGTGTGTGTATTTTTATTGATAAGCATAATGCACGACCTTTCATATTTAAATGAGATTTGCATTACTGCTACATTCATTATCGCAAACATTATTACCACTCGCAAATATTTTTTCATAAAAACTGTGGATAACTCACAAAAAAATTTTTTTTATTTTATAAAAAAAATTTTTTGTATAAATAATAATGTATATCATACTTTACATTAGATAAAAAACATAAATTTATAAAATAATTTTTGCTAATTTTATAAAATAATAAAAACCAGTTTTTTAAAACTGGTTTTTATTATTTATTTTATTATTCACTTGGTGCAGAAAACGGGGCAAACTCCACAAAGCCTATGTGAGTGCAACCGTTTTCTGCACAAAATGAACAATACTTTTATTATATACAAAGACTTATATTAATCAAGGTTGCAATGTCTATATATATAAACAAAACACAAAACCACCCGAAGGTGGTTTTGTATGGCTTTCAATAACCTCAATTTAAAAATATCAGTTATTGTTGTGGAGTTCATCACTCACAAGACTAGTATACCAAAACTGTTAGCTTTGTCAAATTTATTAATTATTGCTGTTGGTATATTTACCAGTTTATAAAGACATAACTTAAAATCATTTAAATCAGACTCTACACTAAGAAGTTTCCTTTAAAGTACCCACCTGTAACTTCTACAGATTCTGAAGTGTATATTTTTGTATATGTAGAGTCATTGTTTTTACGTTCAACCGTAGCATAATATGTTCCGTTTGGTATTAAACAATAATACTTTCCTACTTTGTCTGTTACTTTATGTATAATTTCACGATTAGTTGCTGTTGAATAAATACGAACCACAGCAAACGGCAACGGACTTCCTGTTACTTTTTCTATAACTGAACCTTGTGGTTTTGGTCGTAATATTGTTCGTTTAAGTATGTATAGAACTAAATAAAGAACCAGTGTCCATATATTGTAGTTAGTTGGCGCAGCAAGCACAGCGACAATTGTTACCAACATACCCACACCGAACAATGCATTAGAAATATAAGCGACTAGTTTTTGTCTTGTGCTGTAGAACTTTGTTAACTTCTGTTCTTTCTTTGCATATTCGTTCCAGTCAAAGTTTTCTGCATCTAATGGTATGTTTTCAGCAATAACCTGACCATCTGTTGTAACAACTATTTCGTTACCAAAATATATATTGTTATAAAGTTCATCTATAGTTTTACCTTTCAATTTTGCAGAAGGAAAAGTATAGTTAGTTTTAGATGCTATTATATGGTATGTACCTGGACCAACTAAGAAGCCGTAACGTCCATCCAGGTCTGTAATACTTGTTGCTATTTCTTTACCTGCACTGTCATACAGCACAACATATGCCGGGTCTAATGGTTGTTTAGTAACACTGTCATAAACTGTACCCCATGGACGGTTACGTTTTTTTAAACCTAAAGCAGCCATTAATAGTGCCCACAAACGCATAGGTATAAGGAATATTTCTGACATCGTTAGTGGATTTGCAAATATACCCGCAACAACAGAAACACCTGCACCAGAAACAGCGCCGACAACCGGCACAACTTGTGTAACCACTTGACCTGTTAGTGTTTCTATAAATTCTTTTGTAATTTTCTTTGTTTCAGTCAAACCTAAAACTGTATTTTTAACAACAACAGAAACTATACCATCTGATGAACTTTTTTCTGAAACAGTATCTGGGTTATTCGCAGATATTTCAGTATTATTTACAACAACTGGTTCTGTTGTATTTATCAATGCAACAGGCACACTACCAGCAGAAGAAGGGTTTGATGTTACACCAAAAATAACTTCTTTTTTATTTTGCTCGTTATTTTTTTTATCTTGATCTTCTTTATCTTGTCTTTCTTTTTCTTCTTTGTCTTTAATTTCTTTATCTTGTTTTTCTTTTTCTTCTTTAGCCTTATCGTGTACAGGCAACAATATACGTCCAAAAGACGCACAGTCAAGAGTTGAGAACATTTTATCTTCACCATAACCAGTAGATAAACTACTTGTTACGTATTCTCGATAGTGGTAAATAGTACCACAAACAAGATCTTTTATTGTACCGTCATAAAGGCCACTACCAGAAAACTTTTGAATTCTCATATTTAGAAAATCAGAAACATAGATATCTCCTTCAGAATTTATAGCAACATCCCAAGGGTCCATAAATTGCCCATCTTGGTCACCATATGACCCAAATTCTGCAACATACAAACCGTTTGAATCAAACTTCTGTATTTTATTTCTAGATGATACAAATATGTTTCCGTTTGAATCAATGTCTATACCATTAGGGTATTCAAATTCACCAGGACCTTCGCCGCCATAACCAAGCATTGATATCGGATTACCACTAGAATCAAACTTTTCTACACGATAATTAAAACTATCAACAACATAAATATCACCATGTGAATCTATGGCAATACCTGTAGGTGCTTCTAATTCATAAATTAGATAGTCGTTTTCAGAACCAAATTTAGATACAAACGTACCATCTAAATCAAATATTTGAACTCTATGATTACCAGGATCAACAACATAAATAAAACCTGCAGAATCTACAACACCTGCATTTGGGCCATTGAATAAACCATTTTCACTTCCAGCTGAACCAAATTTCATTAAGAATTGTCCAGTTGAACTGAATTTCTGAACTCTATTTAAAGAACTATCTGTAACATATAAGTTGTCATTTTGGTCTACAAAGACACCAATTGGCAAATCAAACTGCCCATCACCTTCACCTGCTTCACCTATACTGGAAACAAAATTTCCACTAGCATCAAATTTTAAAATCTTTTTTTCATCTGCATTTGCAACATAAATGTTGTCTTGTGAATCAACAGCAACGCCATATATAGTATTTATAGGTTCATCATTTTCATTTGTATTAATCTTACCCATAAACCAAAAAGGTTCTAAGAAATTACCAGTTGCATTGTCCACATTAAACCCATAACTAGAAGTAGGCCCATACTCAAATCCTTTACTTATAATATCTCCGCCCGGTATGTCGCTTATTCTAGCAGTAAGTAAAGCTGTGTTTCTGGTAATGTCTGTAGCGCTTGCTCCTAGTGTAGAAGGTTCGCCCGCGCTAGTTGTAAAAGTCTGATCGGCACCATAAGTTGTTCCTACAGCATTTGTTGCATAAGCACGAAAATGATACGTAGTACTATAATCAAGGCCTGTAATGTTTTCTGAATACGAACCTGTGCGTGATCCACCAAAGTGGTGTATAGAACTTCCGTAACTATCAGTAAGACCATATTCAAAACCTCTTGCCGTTACAGGAGCGTCACCTATAGAAACAACACTTCCAACAAGGTTTGCAGTTACACCACCTGGGACAGAAGAATCTGTTGTTACCTCAGGTTCTTGATAGTCTCCAAATGTATAAATGTAGCCAGCATATTTACCAGCAAAGATCTTTGTACCATCAGAAGACATCGCAAGAGAGTACCAACCTTCAGTTCCAATATTATCATCAATATTCCAAGTTACACCACCATCTGTAGAACGATACAAACCTCCACCGTTTTGATATTGAAAAGAAACACCTACAAGAGTCTGCCCATCAGGAGACATAACTATCGATTCCCACTTTCTTTCAGTACCAGGACTTTCTTGTGTAGTCCAGTTAATTCCACCATCTGTAGAAGTGTGTATAAGACCGCCGTTGTCGCCTGCAACAATTTTACTTCCATCACTACTCATAGCAATAGCACGCCAAATACCCGTACCAGCATTCCCTTGTAGTGTCCAAGTTACACCACTATCGTTTGAAGTATAAATTCCACCAGCATAAAGACCAGCAACCAAATTTGTACCAGTAGAATCTGATGCAACCTGGTACCATACCCTTTCAGCAGATAGAGTTTGTTCTACCCAATTTACTCCACCATCTGAAGAAGTGTATATATAACCCTGGTTATTTGCGGCTACCACCTTTGAACCGTCAGTCGACATTGCAACACCAACCCATGACCTAGATCCAGAAGAAGTTTGTTCTACCCATGTTGTACCACCGTCGTTTGAGGTCCAAGCATTTCCACCATTTGCCATTGCAACTATTTTCATTCCATCTGAAGAAGAAGCTGAGGCAGACCATATTCTAGTACCCGCAGAATCCATACGAACCCAACTATGTCCGCTATCAGTAGACTTCCACCCATAACCAGTTTCTTGAAATGCATAGACTTTTTCTCCATCTGAAGATACTGATATACTTCGCCAGTTAGAAGAACCAGGTTCCGAATGAGATATCCAAGCTTGCCCAGCAAAAACATTATTATAATAAATTGATGCGAGAGATAAAAAGATTAAAGTTATAATTGCAATTATTCTATGTCGGATTTTAGTCATTTTTTTTATATATTATATCTAAAAATTTTCTAGTTTATTTTATTTATAACATTGGATAATTTTTTAAAAAATTAGTTTTCTAATTAATTACACAATAAATAATATAACACTAAATATGTATATTCATATTACTTAAATTATAACACATAAAGACAAAATAACCTTACAGACAAAGTTCTTAATAGTTTATAGACAACAGGCATTTTTTAATTCATAAATAAAAAAGAGTAAAAACCTTTCCGTTAGGAAAGGTTTTTAGATATTCTGTGCTCGTAAGCCGAATTCTGTTCTAATGGTATTTATCTAGGATTACAGTTACCTGCAACCTCAAGCGACTCTCCTTGATTTACATCAAGGCACGGTCTTGCACACGAGTAAGGATTTAGCCGTTTCACTTCTGTATTACTACAGAATTCTCCCGCCTGCCTCTTTCGAGAGAGGGAGCCCGTATCTTTCGATATTGAGCGTCACTGCTCGCACCTCTTAGTTTGCACTAGATGGGTGTTACCCACTACTTGTACTAATTTAATAGTTATGTGTTCGGACTTTCCTCACCCAAGCTTACGCTTAGGCGTAACCACTTCGGCACAGAACTTTTTTATTATAGCATATAAACTATATCTTGACAAGCTTAATAATAAAATATATAATTAAAAAAGTTAAATTTCTTTGCTATGAATAAATACACACTTGCTGCAACATTTTCCTTAATTATGCCTTATCTTTTTTACTTAGCACCTCCGTTTGCTTTTGTCCAATGGTTGCTAGTACTGATGTCTGTTACTATTTTGGGAATTGAAACTCCTTTAATTGGTTTTTTTATTCTGTGGTTTTCAGAATCAGTATTAATTTTTGTGGTTATTATTTACTTTTGGAACAAAAAATCACACCGTTTTAAAGTGTGATTTTTTTATTTTCTATCTGTCCCCTAAAATCTAACACCTATAACCTATTTTATATTTCACAAACTCCACCGACACATGCTAATTCCTTTTTTACTTCGGTTTCGTCATGTATTTCGTAAGTCATTATTTTTGAGAAGTCGATGTTTGCAACAGTACCCTTTAGTTCGTTATAACGTTGTTCAGTTATAGCTTCGTACGGAGCAAGTTGGTAAACATGGTTTGAACGTGGCAGGAATGAAAGTCCTCCAACAATGTCCCAGTTTTTATATATCCAACTTGCCACCTCTATCCATTCGTCGTCACCAACTGAAACTGTTACCGAAGGGTTGTGTTCTGTGTAATTTACTTTTACAACTTTCCAGTGTTCAAGTTGGTCAATAGCAGAAATGTCATCTTTGAATATTCCACCCTTTGGGGACTTAACTGGGAATTCTAAAACAAAAGTATATGCTGTTTCATAACTTTGACCAACTTCTGGGTAATGTGGTACACCTTGGTCTTTTAGCATTTTAAACAATGCGTCGTTAGCAGATATACGTATACGACGTATATAGTACTGACTATGGCGTGGGTGCATACCTGAAGCACAGTCTACGGTTTGTGACACAGTACCTGAAGGTTTAACACATGTAATACATGTAGATTCAGACACACCGAAACGTTTTGCATAAAGTTTGTTTATACGAATAGTTTCTGCACGTAATTTTGCAAGAACTTTTGGTGCGCGAGCTACCTTAGAATCCCACTGACCGGTTATAGACACACCTAGTAGACGTTCTTTTTCACAGTTTTCTTTCCACTCTTTTGAAAGGTAACCAAACTTTGTTAATGAAGACTGGTATGTACCTAGTATTGTTGCTATACGGATCTTCTTCATCAAAGTTGCTTCAGTGTCTTCGGCACGAGCCACAACTTCAGACAAATTACAAAATTGTTTTGAACGAAGTATTATTTCTCCACAAGGGTTTGTACCCATAGAACCAATAACATGGTTTTGGACATCTATATAACCATCTTTCTTTAGTAATTCTACACGACGTTTTGGTAATTGTGATGCTAAACCTCCACGGTTAAATATACCTCTTTCACCTGAACCACTTTTCATTAGAGCCACCCATTCATCCATAAACTCTTCTGCACTTGGTTTGTTATTATAAACTGCCGAGTTGTTTGCCAACATACGTTGACCTTCAGTATTCCAGAACTGACCAGCCTTAGCGTCACGCATTGCATCGTCATCTAAGTCAGACAAAGATATCAATGCACTTCTGCGCACCCCACCTGAAACCACAACTTCACCTATTTTACATATTATGTCGTGGGCATCGATGTTTGTTAAACGACGACCTTGTCTACGTAAAACTTTTGAACGGGTAAAATCAAGTAAATCTACAAGTGGTTGTGGGCCAGAAGACTTACCACCCATGGTAGCTAAGCGTGCACCTGCTGGTCGAAGTTTAGAAAAGTTAAATTTAATGTCGTTACCATCGAACCAAGTTTGCATACCTACAGCAAAAGCATCGGCCCAACCTTCTTTTGAATCTTCTACTATATGTGTAGGCATCATTTTACCTGTCTGGTAAGCTATTTGTGGTAAAGCTTGAATATTTTGACTTTCCACAGAAAAACCAACACCTGTTCCGCACATAGATATGTATATTATTTCAGCAAAATCTTGGATAGACTTTGGGGCAATAAATGAACAGTTGTATGCACACACATTTGTAGTACGTGCTGGTTTACCAGCAAACTGCATTAAGCGCATAGAAGGCATGGCTTCTTGTTTTAATATAGCTTCTCGAACTTCTTCATATTCTTTTTTGTTTAATGCGTCACCTATGTTTTCACGCATAAAGTCCATATATCTGTCGACGGTTTCTATCCAACATTCGCGACGACTTTCGTCTTCGATCCAACGCGCATATGTACGGTAGTAAACAAGTTCAGCCAATTTGTTTCTAAAATATTTAGAAGACTCTTCAGCTTTCTTTTTAAAATCTTTTGACACAACTACCCCGCTTTCGCGTAGCATTTCCCGGTTCTTACGGAACAAAATATATGACTTAGCGGTTTCTAAAAAGCCAGCACGCATAAGTTCAGATTCCACCATGTCTTGTGCCATTTCTACAGAAGGTATAAAACTACCACCCTTATGTTCTTTTTGTAAAACAAGTAAGCCTTTAAAAACAGCATGGGCTATGGCCACAGCTTCATCTTCACCAGCATTGTTTTCTTTTGTATCTAAAAATGCTTTGTAAACGGCATTTGTAATACGATGTACGTCGAACGGTATTAATTCACCTTGGCGGTTACGAAACTGTTTGATCTTTGCTAGTTCTGCTTTCGAAAAACTTACTTTTTTGGTCATAGGTAATTTGGTAATAATTATTAATAAAATTTTGTCTAACTATTGTACCGTGTTTCAAGGAAAATTTTAAGCATAAACAAGCTTTTAATAACAAAAAACAATCATAACAAACCAATTTTTAAAATATGTAAAGCAAAAAGGAAAAATGCTTTTGTATAACCTATTATTTTTTACCCATGTAGACCCTGTCGCCAATTTTTATGTTATTTTTTGATACTTCACCAGCTGTAACCTCGATTACAGCATTGGCAATATTGACATTCGAAAAAGTTTTAGGGTAACTTTCTGGCTTTACGTTTTGTTCTATATAAACCACAGTCCCGATTCCGTTTGTATTTGTATTTACCCATATTATATCTATGGCATAGTTCATATCTTTCATCCAAAAACCATATTTGGCAGGTACATCAAAAACAAACAACATTCCTGTGTGCGGTAACAAAGGTTTTGTACCAGACAAACCCTGTTCTCTGCGAGCTTCTGTGTCTGCAACAGATACAGTATATGTTGTACCACCTATTAAAATACGTTTTTGTTGTAAAGGTGCGTTGTCATAGACAAACACTTCGGGTTCTTTTTTACTGTATATAATAAAACCAATACCAACTATACATACAAATGCAATTATGCCAGATAGGAATTTATTTTTTATTTTTTTATTTTTGAACTTTTTCATAAAGTTTTACAATACTAACATTATAGCAAAAAATATATATACTTGACGATACATAAAACACAAAAAACCGCACATGTTTATGTGCGATTTTTTTGTGTTTTATGTAATTTTTATTTCTTTTCTTCTTTCTTTGCAAAATAATGTCGGCTAAGCACTATTAACAACAACAACATAAATGTTAGTAACAACCACCCAAACAAAGACGTTGGAAAGAAACCTGTTCCAAAACCAAACAATGCAGCTGCACCTTGACCATTTCCAAAATTAAATGGGTCTGATGCTTTGTCTAGTATTGTTTTATTATTTTTAACAGCTGGACCAGTTTCAACTTTTATAGAACCGCCGACTGCACCAGACAGTGTTTTAACATAGTTTATGTCTCCACGAGAAACACTCTTTTGGTCCATAGCCACAGCCCGATAGTAGTACATTGTTCCGGGTTTTAGATCTGAAATAGTTGCACTATAAACCTGTGTGTTATTTAAATTAATATAACTAGGTATTGTAGTTTGCCCTAATGCAGTTGTAGGTCCATATTCAAACCAAGTTTTTACATTATTAGATGTACCATAAACTATACCACTGACAACAATGCTTTTTGTTGTAGCTGATTTTGCTAAAACAGTAACATTTGTTAAATTTGTACTATTAGAACCATTGCCAAAAGGTAAAGTTGTAAAATTAAAACTATAACCATATACAATGCCATTATTACCAGACGCAACAGCCCGAACATTATACTGAGTGTTTGGAATTAAGTTATACATATAACCAACACAAGTAGACCCTATAGATAATGTTTGTGGGTTTGTACGATTATAGAAATAACCGTTTTGTCCGTATTCGAAATACACATCAACCGTTGGGTAACCACCTGTTGTAAATGAACAAGAAACATTTGCTGAATTAGTACCAATGTTATAAACATTATTTGTGTTTACAGTTAGAGTACCTTGAAAACCATCAGGTTGTGTTTTAAAATTTTGTGAATTAGAATTTGTGGTTCCAACACTATTTTTTGCAAATGCCTGGAAACGATATTGTGAATTAGGAACAAGGTTGCTAATGTAAACAGCACAAGCTGAACCAGTTGTATAAACTTGTGGCAATGTAGTGTAATGCTGTCCATTATTGTCTACATAATCAAAATATATACTTACATTTGCATCACCTCCTGTAGAAAAACTACATGGCAACACAGCACTATACGCAGTTATACTATAGGCAGAAGAAACTGAAATGTTTGGTAAAACAACAGAACTATTACTACCATTTTTTAAAGTTTTAAACTGACCTATTGTGTTTGCACGTACAACAGACACACTGTTTTCAGCAATCGGCCGATAATAGTATGTAGTGTCTGGGGTAAGATTAGTAATATCAAAACTACAAGTAGAACCAGAAGCTAGTTTTTGTGTAGTTGTTTGATTATTTAGATTTGTACTTGATGTTCCATATTCAAAATAAACATTAGCAGTTGGTTCGTTACCAGTATTTAAAATACAACTTATAGTTGCACTGTTTGTTGTAACATTGTCATAGCCAAGAGTCATTACTGAAGGGTCTGCACTTGTAGCAACACTGTCAGTTACAAAAGACGCCAAAGATCCAGAAGGAAATAAACCATGACCTTCACCCATTATGCGGTAATAATAACGTTTTCCAGAAACCAACCCTGTTATAGTTTTACTGTAAGACAGATTTACACCATTAACATTTTCATGTGTTGTGTCTTTTGCACCATAAAAAACAGCATTGTCAGCATAAGAAAACCAAACATCCATAGACAGTCCGTCTGTGTTGTATGTACCATTTAAAGTTGCAGTTGTTATGTTAGCTGTATAAGAACCAGTTTGCATAACCACAGCAGCCTGGGCTTTGTTAGCACCAAATACGACGAAAACCGCACACAGTACTAAAACCAAGCTAAATTTTTGGATTATATTTTTCATAACGATATTATACCTTATTTTATAATGATATTTTAGTATTATACTATATTTAACATATTTGTCAAAATTATACTTGACTTTTTATCATTATTTTGCTATAATACTATCAGAAAATATCAATAAATTTATAGTTTTTTAAATCTAAATTTCAGCACATGCGCAACAAAATCATTACCTCGATTGCCCTGTTCATGGGCCAGTTTGGTGCCTTGGATCAAACCCAAGCACAAAATTCTAACGTAACAATTTTCT
>JBPCTC010000052.1:0-1211 GCA_051006535.1 Minisyncoccia bacterium | reverse complement strand
ATGTGGGGAAGTGTCTTACGACGACTTGGTTAAATGGTCTAAACCAGAATAATATGGCTTTAAAACTAACAAACATTGTTCGTGACCTGCGTATAAAACAGTCTTTGACTCAGTCAGAACTAGCTAAAAAACTAAAAGTTACTAGACAAACTATACTAATGATAGAAAAAGGTAACTACGACCCAAAACTGTCTTTAGCTATACGCATATCTATATTTTTTAAAAAACCCATTGAAAAAATATTTATAAAAAAATAATTTTATAAAGTATATATTTATTTTTGATTTATAAAATCTTCTGCATTTGGTAAATCGCTTGGACCATTTACTGCCTGCCATTTTTTAAAAATAAAGCCCTTTAATGTTAATTCTTTTAGGTTTTCAAAAAGTGTCTGAGGTAAACCAAATTCTCCATCTCTTGTTTTTATTTTTTCAAATTCAAATACTTTGTTAGATAGTATATGAAAACCATTTGAAAAGTAGTCTTCTAATACCAATCCTTCTTCTTGTGTATGTCTTCTAAACCCTGTAACAATACCATGGACATTTGTATCTATACTTAGATAGTTCCATGGCATTTTAGAAAATGTTATACCAATACCAGGTTCTTGTTTTTTAAATGCGTCCACAATCTCTTCTTCTTTTAGTAGGTCGTCGCAATTTGATACACAAAATAGTTTTTCTTGTAAAACATGTTCTTTGGCTAGTGTAAGTGCAGACATTGTTCCTTTTGGTGTGTTTTTATCTTGTATTACATAGTACACATTATGGTTTTTAAAATTAGTCCCAAAATGTTCCTTTAGTTTATAACCAAGTTCATCGTTAATAACAAATATAATATCAGAAACATGTGGCAAGTATGGCTTAAGTACATGTTCTAATAGAGGTTTTCTATTTATTGGTATTAAACCTTTTGGTATGTCTTTGGTTATTGGTAGAAATCTAGTTCCTTTTCCTGCTGCTAGTACAATAAGTTTCATATTCTTTTTTCATCTATAAGTTGTAAATGCTTTAATTCTATTTCTTCTTCGACTTTATTTTTTATATGCATTACTATTGTTTGTGCGCTGTATACTGAACGATGTCTACCACCTGTACATCCAAAGTATATGTATAAATCTTCGTATCTGTCTTTTTTATTTATATATTCCTGTACTGCTATTTCTACTATCTTTTTTACTCCTTCTATATAATCTGGCATTACAGTTTCTT
>JBPCTC010000051.1:0-4921 GCA_051006535.1 Minisyncoccia bacterium | reverse complement strand
CTGTCGGACAAGTCTATGTAGACGTGATTCATTTTTAAGTAAACCATATGCACCTATTTTTGTATTATTTAAATTTACAGTACCAGAAATTTCTATTGTTACATACCTATATCCGTTTTGTGTATTTTTATTTTCATCTACTATTTTGTAACTTAAATTATTTTTATTACAGTATTTTTGGTACATTTCTAGTAACATCCTCGAAAAATCCTCGGCATCGTCGCCACCTGCACCTGTTAGTATTGTTAGTACTGCCCCACCACGGTCATACTTACCTGCACCCTCTAGCGTGTTTTTTAAGTCCTGAAGTTCTTTTATTAAACTTTGTGCCTTATGTTTGTCCAACCAAAAATTTCCACTGGCCATTTGGGTTTCTATTTCTATTATTCGGTTTTCTATTTCTTTTTTATCCATATATTTGTGGAGCCGAAAATGGGAATCGGACCCATGTTTATGCTTTACGAAAGCACTGTTCTACCACTAAACTATATCGGCATTTTGGAGCCGTTGGGCGGGATTGAACCGCCGACCTCGTCATTACCAATGACGTGCTCTACCAACTGAGCTACAACGGCAAGTAAGGAATTGTTTCAAAACTTGTTTTTAAACAGGTTCCGAACGCCGCCGGCGCAAGCTATGCTTACAACGGCAAACGATAAACTATATGGAAATGTATTTACATATAGGCTTCGAGCGAAGCCGGTGCAAGATTATCTTGCAACGGCAATATGCCTTTTGGCACGGTGTTATATTACCACATTAAAAGAGTTTTTCAAACAAAAAAACACTATAAATATAGTGTTTTTATGTGCTTATTTACCCATTATACGTTCCATTCGGGAACAGTATTCGCAAACACCACCATACAAAACCGCATTACATGGGCGACTTACCCATGTACCGTCTGTTAACCATGTTTGGTAGTCTTTTATGTCACGTATTAATAAATCTATTTGTTCGCCAGTAATGTGTGTACTGTAAAGTTTGTTTTTGTTTTTTGCATCTTCTTCTAGAAACAGCAACCTTAGTTGGTCTGGCATAGTACCTTCCGACCTATCTACAAGGTATGCATACATCGCCAACTGGCGCATATAGGAAGACAGTCGGCCTTCGTCGTCTAGTTTTTCTATTACACCAGCTGTTTTACTACTACCTGTTTTAAAGTCTGTAATAACAATACCAGCACCTGTGCGTTCTGTAAGATCTATTTTTCCAAACATACATAAATTTGGAAACATTTTGTCGCGGTAACTAAGAGCGCGTTCAGATTCACGTTCCTTAGCTAGTGTATTATAAAAACCTTCTACCCAACCTGCCACAGCATTGTATGCATCTTTACCCAGTCTGGCTATTTCTTTTACATCTGTAACATTTTCTTTTTGCAAAGAATTCTTAATAAACTTTTTAATATCTATATCTGCTGGTAAGTTTTTTTCTTTTAGTATGTATTCTATTGTACTATGCACAACAGAACCCAGCGCCAACGAAACACCTTTAACTTCAGGTAACTTTAAAAAGTTTCTAAAATACCATTTCCATGTACATTCGAAAAAGTTGTTTAACATCGATACAGATATTTTTGTCTCTGTAAACCTGTCATGAACGAACTTTTTAATTTGTTCTAACATTTCTGATTCTTCTATAGTCTGTAGTTTTACAGCATACAAACGTGTATTTTCTGCTAATATTTTTTGTTCATTTTCTGTTGATTCTGAATATGTAAAATGTGTCTGTGGCAAGTCTGTAACTATATTTGCCTGACTTAGTTCTACCCCATCGTCGCGCAGCTTGGCATAGCTTATAGTACAGTCATGTTTAGCACGTGTTATGGCAACATAAAGTTCACGTTTTGCAGTTAATGTGTCGCGTTCAGCAATACTTTGTTTAACTTTTTCAGGCAATGTAAACACCGTATGTTTAGAACCCATAAGTATTTCTTCGTTCATGTAACCTATCCATACATGGTCGTATTCTAAACCTTTAGATTTATGTAACGTCATTACATGAACGCCTTCGTCTTTACCTAGCGACGCAACTTCTATATGGTTACCATATGTAATTAGTCTTTGTATGTAAGTTAGAAAGTCTTTTAAACCTGATGTTACATTTTTTTCTTCCCAAGCCAATGACGCATGTATAAAACTACGCACAACTTCTATAGAAGCCAAAAGTTCTTCGTGGTTTTTTGCTTGGTCTATAAGAAGTTCGTTACCAACAACACTAACAATGTGCGAAACTTTTTCGCCAGACATTGCGTCTACCCAGTTTTTTAACTTTGTGCCAAACATAACAATACTGTCTGATTCAGCAAACATGCCAGAATCTTTACTGTTATTTAACATGTCGTCTATGGTTAGGTTTTCAGACTTTTTTGTATTTTTTATAAATGTATATGCAACAAAAGCTGGTACACCACTGGTTACATCTAGCAAAGCTTCGTTTAACAAAATACCGTTATACGGGTCTACTAATATACCTAACACACGTAACAGTGACTGTGTTTGTGGCAAACTTAACAACGACACACTTTGCTCTGTTACCACAGGCACACCCATGGCACGTAAAGTTGTTACAGCTTGGCGGACATGTTTGTTTTTAGGTAACAGTATTGCCATTTCGTTTGGGTTTTTTCCAGATTCGATTAACTTTTTAAAATACAAACCAGCACCTAGTATTTCGTCGCGGTTGTATTTATATTCAGATAGATTTACTTTGTCTGTACCTTCTTTATTACTATGCAAAGCTTCTGTGGTAATAGAACTTTTTAGTAGGTCGTCGGCCAAGTTTAATATTGGTGCTGTAGAACGGTAGTTTTCTGTAAGTACAATCTTCTGAGCTTTACCAAATGCAGTTTTAAATTCGTTAAAGTAGTCTATATTTGCACCTGAAAAACCATATATTAACTGTCTGTCGTCGCCAACTACAAATATGTTTGGCTGGTCTACTTCTGCCCAGACAGCTTTTAAAAACCTATTTTGTATACCAGACGAATCTTGGTGTTCGTCCACTAAAATGTAAAGGTAGTTTTCGCGTACATCTGCACGAACATTTTCAAATTGTTCTACTAGGTCTACTGCGTATGTTAACACATCGTCGTAGTCCATTAGATTGTGGTTACGTTTTATTTCTTCGTATTGTTCGTAAAACATTACAACTTCACGTGTACGATTTAAACTTTCTATTTTCTTTTCTACTTCTTTTTTTAGTTCACCTTTTGTAGCACCACGACTAGACACATTGTCTGGGTCTGATTCTAGTTGTTTAATTTCAGATTCGATAATGTCTAAAAAACTTTGTGGTTGTATGCCTTCACGTTTTAAAATAGATATTAGACTTTTAAGATCATTATAATATTTAGTTGGGTCAGTGCGTGGACGTAGGTATGTCCATGTACTGTTTTCTAAAAGTTCATCTACTAACAACACGGCTTGCGAGTCTTCTAGTAATGTTGGCATGGTATGGAAATCTAATAGATTGTAATTTTTCTCAATCAAAGAAATAGCAAAACTATGAAATGTAGTTACGGTAACACTACGTGCTAACTGACCAATGTATGATTCTAAACGGTCTTGCATGGCAGATACACCTGAACGAGTAAATGTTAGACACAACACCCCGTTTGCTTCAGTGTCAGTGTTTTCTAGTATATTTGCAATGCGTAAAGTTAGTACCTGAGTTTTACCAGTACCAGGGCCAGCTACTACCATAACTGGGCCGTCTATAGCGTCTACAGCCTGTTTTTGGGCTTTATTTAAGGCTTTATAGGCCTTTTCAAATAGTTCGTTTGTCATATCTGTACATTATACCCCGTAGTAGAACTTTAACGAAATGAGTGGAAAACTATTTGACACATACATATAAAGTAGTACTATTACATGATAGTTCCTTATTTCAAAACAATTCAACCCAAAAGCACTCAATGAAAGTAAGTTCTACATCCCCTCACGAAACACCGGCACAAACCGCAACATCTGTTGAAGATTCCGGTAACATGAACATGTCTGCAGACATAAAAGCAAACTCGCCATCTGAAATAAAAAGGTGGGTAAAACAAAACCTGATCTCAAACTTGATTAATTTCAAGCAGGTAAAAAAACCTTCAAAAACAGACACTGTTACAACATGTGTTAATAAAATGAACATGAAGATCATGTTTACATCGCCATGTAAAAAGAAACTCGAGGAAATGGCCATAACATTACAACAAAGTGGCTACCAGATGCAAGAGGTTTTAGATACTGTAGAAACCTTTGGACAAAAATTTCTAGAGCGTTTTGTAATGCTCTTGATAAAACTACACCAGATCGGTAAAGACGTTTGGCCGATAAACTGGGACGAGTATTTAAAAGTTCAACCACATTAAGTTGAATAGATACCACACAAAAAAGCCGTTACTATTTAGTAACGGCGTTTCAAATTTATGGATTAGCATTAAAGTTGCATCAAAACACAAAAATCCCTTTTTAGGGGAGTTTTGTGTTAGAATTTTATTTCTATTATTCTCGGCCGCGGCCACCACGGAAACCTCCGTCGCGTCCACCAGCGCCACCGCCACCAAAAGAACGGCGTGGTGCACCTTCTTCTTTTGGACGAGCGATAGCAATATGAATTGCGCGTCCTTCCATTTCTTTACCATCAAGCATTTCGATAGCCTTGTTGGCTTGGGCTTCGTCAGCCATTTCTACGAAACCGAAACCGCGAGAGCGGTTAGTTTCGCGTTCCATGACTACTTGCGCACTAACTACTTCACCCGCAGGGGCAAAGAAGTCTTTTAGAGCCTCGTCGCGTACAGAGTACGGTAGAGAGCTCACATACAGTTTTACTGCCATATATATGTTTTTGCTTATGTGCTAAATTTGACCTATTTTGATAATGCTACGCACATAGGCAAACATACCAAAATACATTTGTAGTGTAACAC
>JBPCTC010000050.1:0-5325 GCA_051006535.1 Minisyncoccia bacterium | reverse complement strand
GTGTCACGTATTGAACATGAAAAACCAGACGGTGGTTTAGTTGTAGAATACGAACTGATAGCCGGTGAACGTCGTTTACGTGCTTCTAAATTGGCAGGGTTAACACAAGTACCTGTTGTTATACGTGTTGGCGACGACAACCTAATGAAGTTGGAACTAGCAATAATAGAAAACTTGCAACGTGAAGATCTAAACGCAGTAGAACGTGCACGTGCTTTTTTCCGTTTTGTTAATGAATTTAAATACACACATGCACAAATAGGTACTAAAATGGGCAAGAGTCGCGAATATGTTTCTAATACATTGCGTCTACTACAACTACCAGAAGAAATTTTAAATGCACTTTCAGAAGGTAAAATTACCGAAGGCCACACTCGACCGATAATGATGCTACAAGACCGACCTGAAGAACAAATGGTTTTGTTCAAAGAAATTTTGTATAAGAAAATTACAGTTCGTGAAGCTGAAAAAATTGCACGTAAAATTGCTTTCGACCGTGTACGTAAAGTAGAATACATGCCCGACCCAGAAATAAACGAACTAGAAAGTATGTTGCAAGAAAAACTTGGTACACGTGTACACATAGAACGCGACTCTGTGGGTGGCCACATACAAATAGATTACTTTACTAACGAAGATTTACGTGGAATTATCGACATAATCCAAAGTACCGAAAAATCTATGAACGACCAAATGGCTTCATTAAAAGCTCATGAAGCTAAAATGCGTGCATTAGAATTACAGAAAATGGCTGCTAAAGAAGACGAAAGAATTATATTTAAAGAAACTGTTGTTGATGTAAGCCCAGAAATTGTTACTGTAATAACCGAAGAAGAAAAACAAAACAGTCCAGTAGTAGAAACAGAACCAGACATAGACCTACTAGACGACAGGTCTGTAGAAGAAAAACAAAATTCTGAAAGCGATTTGTATAATATAAATAATTTTAGTTTATAAAGTTATTAAAAATACGTGCAAAATAACCAGGGAATATTCCCTGGTTATTTTGCACGTATTTTTTATTATTTTACTTTTTTCTGAAATCCTTTTGGTTTTTTAGGTTGGGCAAGTAGTGCAAGAGCTTCGTCTAAAGTTATGGTGTATGGGTCTAGGGGTTTTTTAATAGAACGAAAATCACGTTCGTGTCCTACATAAGGCCCAAAGCGACCTACGTTGGCAATAATGTCGTTGTTTGTTTCAGGGTGTTTACCAAGTGTGCGTGGTAAGGCTAAGTATTTTAAAGCCATATCTAATGTAACAGTATCAAGAGGAACTTCTTTTGGTATACTTGCGCGTCGGCCGTTTCTAGGTGATTCTGCGGGGTCATGCCCTGTAGCGTCCTTATTTACATGGCTTATAATTTCTGAATCTGCAATAACTGATAGTTTTTCAGAATCACTTTTTGTATCTTTCTTGCTTGCTTTTTTCTTGGCAACTTTTTTAGCTTTTTTAACTACTTCACCAATTTGTACATATGGTCCAAAACGGCCGTTTAATATAAATATAGGTAAACCACTTTCCGGGTCTACGCCTATTGGTCCGTCTTTTTTAATTTCTACACCGGCTATTGTCAAAGCTCCGTCACAGTCTGGGTATTTGTCGCAAGACAAAAACTTGCCACCACGACCAAGTTTAACGACCATACCCGAACCACATTTAGGGCATTTAAATTTTGCATCTGCAACTTCGATGTTTGTTATTTTTTCTATCGAATCTTTATTTTTTATTTCTTTTGAAAAAGGTCCGTAAAAATCTTTCAAGGTTTTTACATAGTCACGTGTGCCTTCGGCTATTTCGTCAAGCTCGTTTTCCATTTCAGCAGTAAAGTCGTCGCCAATGTATTCCATAAAGTTTGCCTCAAGGAAGTCAGAAACAACTTCGCCGGTGTCTGTTGGTTTTAGAGCTTTGCCTGTGGGTGGTGGGTATTTTTCTACATAACCGCGGTCGATGATGGTTTTAATAATAGATGCGTATGTAGAAGGTCTGCCTATGCCACGACCCTCTAGTTCTTTTACTAAACCAGCTTCAGAATAACGGTTTGGTGGTTGAGTTTGTTTTTCAAGTGAACCAAGTTCCACAACAGTAATAGATTCACCAATTGAAACTTTTGGTAATTCTACATCTTCACCGCGTGCGTCTGGGTCGGCCATTAACCAACCTGGGTATACTATTCGTGACCCATTCGCAGAAAAGTCAGGAATTTCTCCACCATTTGAAACGTTTGCACTAATTTTAGTTTTTAAAAATTTTGCATCTACCATTTGTGAAGAAACAGTTCTTTCCCATATTAGTTGGTATAAGCGTTTTTGTTCTTCGTTTCCGCCGGCAGATATTTTTTCTACATGGGTAGGGCGTATAGCTTCGTGGGCTTCTTGGGCATTTTTAGATTTTGTTTTATAAGAATTTGCTTGCGTGTATTCTTTGCCGTATTTTTTAGCTATAACATCTAATATAGATTTTTGTGCAACAGTTGCTATGTTTGTACTGTCGGTACGCATGTATGTAATGTGTCCTGCTTCATAAAGTTTCTGGGCCACCATCATGGTACGTGAAGGTGAAAACCCAAGTCGTGTTGAAGCTGTTTGTTGTAGTGTCGAAGTTGTAAACGGTGCACGCGGACTACGTTTTTGTTCAGTTTCTTTAACGTCTATTATTGTCCATTTACTTTTGTTACCAATTTCTAATATGCGTTTTACTTCTACTTGATCTTGAGGTTCTTCTGCACAAGTTAGGGTAATGTCTACACCTGATGCAGTTTTAAATTGACCAGACAAAACCCAAAATGTTTCTGGTACAAATGCATTTATTTCGCGTTCGCGTTCCATTAGTATACGTAGGGCAGGGCTCTGTACTCGGCCAGCTGACAAACCGTAGCGCACCTTTTTCCATAACAAGCCAGACAAGTCGTAACCAACTAAACGGTCTAGTACACGACGTGCTTCTTGGGCTTTAACTAGGTTTTGGTCTATGTCGCGTGGGTGTTGCAATGCTTCTGTTACTGCTTCTTTTGTGATTTCATTAAAGGTAACACGGCGTATTGGAGCTTTAATTTTTTTGTCGGCTACAAGTAGTTCGTTTAGGTGCCATGCAATGGCTTCACCTTCGCGGTCAGGGTCGGGGGCAAGTATTATTTCTGTAGCTTTATGTGCTAATGCACGAAGTTCGTCTACAACTTTTTCTTTACCTTTAGATATTTCATAACGAGGAACAAACCCTGCAGGTATGTCGATGGCTGTTTTGTTTGATTTAGGTAAGTCACGTATGTGGCCCACAGATGCACGCACAACATATTTGTCGGCTGGTTTTGCAGAAGCACTATCTAAATATTTTTCGATAGTCTTGGCTTTTGAAGGTGATTCAACAATTAATAATTTTGTCATTACACAACAGTATTACACGAAAACGTCAATTCTGGCAAATTTATACTCGTTTAATGTCGCCATATTCTTCTTTTATGTAACCTTTTATTTCCATCAATGATAACAACATGTTTAGTTCACCAATAGGCATATCTAATGCACGGGCAAGGTCGTCGCGGTTTGTGGGTTCGCGTAGTATGTCTAGTATGCGTAGTTCGTCGGCGGAACAGTCTAATAACAGTTTTTGTTGCGCGTGTTCAGTGTCTTCTATTTTAGTAAAACCAAGTGCGTTAAGTAAATCTTCGGCGCATGTTATGGGTGTAGCACCAGAACGAAGTAAAAAATTTGTGCCTTTAGAATTTGGAGAAAATATAGACCCAGGTACTACCAGTACGTCGCGGTTGTATTCAGTAGCTAGGCGGGCAGTTATAAGTGTGCCAGATTTTTCTTCAGCTTCTACAACTAAAACTGCACGACACATTCCGGCCATAATACGGTTACGTTGTGGAAAAGAATATTGAGTGGCTTTTTCATGAGGTTTAAGTTCGCACATTATACAACCACCCGCATCTACTATGTTGCGTGCTAGTTGTACGTTGGCTTTGGGGTGCATTGCATCGGGGTCTATACCAGAGCCTGGTATGCCTATAGTTAACAAATTGTTTTTCAATGCATTTGTATGCGCCAGTGTGTCTATACCCAGGGCTAACCCAGAAACTATAACTACAGGGTAACCAGCTAAACCAGCAATAAGCTTTTCTACTGCATCACGCCCATAACTAGTGTATTTACGTGAACCAACAACTGCCAAGTATGTGTATACAGCAGGGTCGGGTAATGGGCCACGGGCATAAAGTTCGACAGGTACTTGTGGTATTTCTAAAAGTTGCTGAGGGTAGTTTTCTTTTGTTAAGACATATATGTCTTCCATTTGTATATTCTAGCATGTTTGTCTGCCCCTTTGTATATTTTTTGCAAAAATGTCACTTCGGGGTATACTATATGCATGCTTGATATTAAATTTATCCGCGAAAATGCGGACCTTATACGTGAAGCTGCTCGTAAAAAGCACAGTTCGTTTGACGTGCAAAACCTACTAGATGCAGACGAAAAAAGACTTTCTATACTAAAAGAAGTAGAAGAAATACGTAGTAAACAACGTGTTGTTTCTGACACCATACCTACTATTGCCGACCCAGCAGAGCGCGAAAATCGCATTGCAGAAATGAAGTTACTTAAAGACGAACTTCAAACAAAAGAAGAAACATTAAAAGAATACACCAAGGCATGGCAGTTACTAATGTTAGAAGTACCAAACGTACCAGACATGACAGTGCCCGACGGCGACAGTGACGCAGACAATGTCGAAGTTAAACGTTGGGGCGAACAAACCGTTTTTGACTTCGAACCCAAGGACCATATAGATTTGATGTTACAAAACAACATGGTAGATTTTGAACGTGGCATAAAGGTGCACGGTTTTCGTGGGTACTTTTTACTTGGCGACGGCGTACGTTTGTCTATGGCTATATGGAACTATGCATTAGAATTTTTTGCTAACAAAGGTTTTACGCCAGTAATACCGCCTATAGTTGCCCGTAAGCAAGTTTTTTATGGTACTGGTTTTTTACCAGCAGGTGAAGAAGATTTATACAAAACCCAAGACGAAGACTATTTAGCAGGTACAGCAGAAGTGCCAGTAATGGGTTTCCATATGGACGAAGTTTTAGATGGGGCACAACTACCTTTAAAATACCTTGGTTTTTCACCTTGTTACCGACGCGAAGCTGGTAGTCATAGTAAAGACGTAAAAGGTTTAATTCGTGTACATGAATTTTATAAATGGGAACAAGTTGTTTTGTGTGAAGCTAACCACCAAACAAGTGTGTCTATACACGAAGAATTAAATAGAAACACCGAAGAATTTATAGAATCATTAGGTATACCGTACCATACAGTATTTAAC
>JBPCTC010000049.1:0-2922 GCA_051006535.1 Minisyncoccia bacterium | reverse complement strand
CACTGTGTCAGCTTCAATAATAGCTAAACGCCAGTCGTTTGGGTTTTCGCTTTCTGCATGACTTTTTATAAGTTCCCACCTTGCATTTACTTTTTGTGTTGGAGTTTCAACTATAATAACTTTTTCTGCGTCAGCTTTAGCTTTATTTTCTTTTTGAATTTCCCATAAACGAACCAAAGAATAAAGTATAATTGTAATCAAAAATATAGAAATTATTGAAACTATGGTTGTATATACATGCAGTATGTTGTCTGCAATAACTAAAGAATGTTTTTTAGTAAGAACATTACCAGCAACATACATATACTGACCTAACCATGAATCTGGAGAAACATCAAAACCTAGCAACCTAGCAACAAAAGCAATAATAACAACAAAAAACCGAAACACCTGGTAAAAAACGTAATCCAGATTTAAAAACGTCGGGTCAAATGTTGGAATATTTTGAACTTGTTGTGGCAACTGTGGGCCCATGTTTATATTGTACTTTATTTAAAGCTCCAAAGAAAGTCCGAAAAATTTATTTTAAAATTTCTTCACACTTTTTACCAATTTCAAACAAAAGTTTCTCACCAAAATGTGGTGCCATAAACTGTATACTATGCACAAGGTTGTTTTCTGCTTTACCAGAAGGTATAGATATACCAGGCACACCAGCTACATTTGCAGGTACTGTAAACAAATCTGAAAGCTTCATTGCTATCGGGTCGTTCATTTTTTAAACAAACTTAAATGCCAATGTTGGTGAAGTAGGTGTCATTATTACATAAACACTATTAAAAACATCTACCAGTTCTTTTCTAATAGCATTCTTAACTTTTATTGCAGAACCATAGTACGCATCGTAATAGCCATGACTAAGCACATATGTACCCAACATTATACGTCGGCGTACTTCTTTACCAAAACCAAGGCCTCGTGACTTTTTATATGTGTCTAACAAATCTTTACCGTCTGCTGAAAAACCATAACGCATACCGTCATAGCGTGCCAAGTTACTTGAAGCTTCGGCTGGCAAAATAATGTAGTAAACTGCTAAAGCGTGCTCAGACATAGGCAGTTCTATATCGACTAGTTCATAACCAGCATTTTTTAGTTTTTCACAAACAATGTCAAAGTTTTCTTTTATACTTTGTTCAATACCTTCACCATGCACCCAAGAACGTGGTATACCTATTTTTTTGACAGAAGTTTTTTTACAAACACGTTTATCTAATGGTACAGAAGTACTGTCCATAGAATCATAAACATTTGTTGCATTAAAAATAATTTCTGAATCTGAAACATTTTTTGTAACCGGACCAATCTGGTCAAAAGACGAACATAAAGCCATAAGCCCATAACGTGACACAGTTCCGTATGTTGGTTTTAACCCAACTAAACCCGTATATGCTGCTGGCTGACGTATAGAACCACCCGTGTCTGACGCAAGCGAAGCAAGAGCCCCATCCATAGCAACCGCAGAAACTGGACCACCAGAACTACCACCCGGCACACGGTCAGTAGCAAGCGGGTTTTTAGTCGGATCATAACAAGAAGTTTCTGTAGAAGAACCCATGGCACTGTCGTCCATATTTGCCCTACCTAAAAAAACTGCACCTTGTTTTTTAAGTTCTGAAATAACAGTTGCATCATAGATAGAAACATGGCCTTTAAGTATATTAGAGCCACCAGTAGATTCTTTACCTTCTATAACAATATTGTCTTTTATAGCAAAAGGTATTCCTGTTAGTTCTACAGCTGTACCATTTTTAAACATTGCATCTGCATTTTTTGCTTGTTCTAATACATCATTAAAAACTTCAACATACGCGTTTATGTTGGTATTTTTTTCAGTAATTATATCTAGATATGCTTGTGCAAGTTCTGTTGCAGTATAAACACCGGCTTTTAAATCTGCGTGGGCTTTTTCAATAGTTAAGTTTTTTAGATCAATTTTTTCAGTCATAATATTTCAAGAATTTTATTATAGTATTTTTTTTACCTTCACAAACTGACCATCTCGATATGGTGCATTTTCTAAAACAGCTTCTGTGTAAACACCTTCTGCTGTGGGGTTTCCATCTGACCTCATTACATTTACAACATCTGATATTTCGCCTTTTTCATCTAAGTTTTTCGCTACTTCACGTATTTGATCTACATAAGCCAAAACCACCTCCATGTCTTTACCAACAGACATTAGTTCAGTTTCGTCCATATCCATTCTGGCTAACCCAGCCAAGTGCTTTAATTCGTCTATTGTCATATATAAAATATAGCAAAATAAGGCGATTTTTTCAATCTAAAACCCATGCAACACAATAAAACAACACTATATTACATTGCAATAAAATATAGAAATCAGACTTCCATATTTCTTATTTAAGCATTTTTTGGAAAGTTTTTTCGTCGATAGTTTGCACACCAAGCTTTTGCGCCTCAATTAGTTTCGAACCTGGATCGGTACCAGCTAAAACATATGAGGTGTTTTTAGAAACGGATGAAGCAACCTTGCCACCCTCTTTCTTAATTAAATCTTTAGCTTTATCACGTGACAGTGTTGGCAACGTACCAGTAAGCACAAAAGTTTTACCACTAAACACACCTGTAGTTTTAAATTTCTCGATATTTATTTTTAAAACTTTAAGCAGATTTTTATAAAGTTTTATATGACTTTCTTCTGCAACCCAGTCTAAAACACTTTCTGCAACTGTCGGGCCAACACCATCTATAGAAACTAGTTTTTCAGAATCTATATATAACAAGTCTTCTGGTTTTTCTAAAACACTGGCAATCAACTCGGCGGTTTCTTCACCCACGTGGTGTATACCTAAACTATATATAAAACGAGCAAGTGTTGTTTCTTTTGCATTTTCAATAGAGGCAATTGTATTATCCGCGCTTTTGTCGCCAAATTTTTCTAAACCAACAAGGTCAGGC
>JBPCTC010000048.1:0-4322 GCA_051006535.1 Minisyncoccia bacterium | reverse complement strand
GTTCTGGTCTGTTGGTCTAGTTACTCTTGTTGTGTGTGTTTGGCGTTTCTGGGTTGCAGACTACATGTTTGGTATATTTGTATTGTTAGCAGGTGTTTGTTTGATTTTGTTAGGGGGCAGTAAACCTGAAGAAATAGATGTGGTTATTGACGAAGAGGGTGCGGTTATTGGACATAACCAGTATCTATGGTCAAATGTGTCAGGATATGCTATTGTAGTTTCCGGGGGGAAGCCAGTTTTACTTTTAGATACAAATAGAAAAATAGTTCCTGTTGTAGATATAAACATACCAGAAAACGTTTCTATTGATTTACTAGACACTGTTGTGTCTAAGTATGTACCTCAAAAAGACCTTAACCCTTCAAATTCTAAAGCCATATTAAAAATGTTTGGTTTTTAGAACTAAACGCTCTCGTAGTTCAACGGATAGAACGTCAGTTTGCGGAACTGGCGATCCAGGTTCGATTCCTGGCGAGGGCACAATAATAAAAACACCATTTTGATGGTGTTTTTATTATTGTGCCCGAGAATACGCAAACTGCTTTGCGTATGGCCAGGAATCGAAAAGCTTTTCCATGTTTTGAGAACTCTGTTCGATAAAACGGGAAAAGGTATACAGTCCATGTAATGGAAGATTCCTGTCATGTATCCTAAACAAATTATTCCTAGCCGTTATTTTGCTTGTTTGCTATACTTCCTTTATGAAATACATAGGTATAGACTACGGACACAAGCGCATAGGCATAGCATTGTCAGACGACAGTGGTTTGTTGGCACGACCACTACATGTAATAGAGTCTAAAAATGCAATAGAAAACATTGCAAATACAATAGAAGAAAACAACATAGACCTTATAGTTATAGGCGAATCTGTAAACAGTAGTGGTGTACATAACCCTATACACACAGAAGCTAAGCAGTTTGTAGAAATATTGTCTACGCAAACAGACGTGCCACATATTTTTGTAAAAGAATTTTTTAGTTCTGTTGTTGCGCGTGGCAATGTAGGTAAAGAAGTTTTTAATGCACGACAAGAAAAAAAGCCACAACAGGGCAGGGCAGATGCAAAGGCGGCTGCCGTAATTTTACAGCGTTACTTAGACAGTTTACCGCGTTAAAATATTGATTATTAAACATTTGTAATATATATTAAAAAAATGAATACAGAATCAGAACAAGTAACAAAAAACGAATCTACTGTAACTGTAGAAGAAAACACCGTTGTTTATGCAAGTATAAACGACCTAGCAAAAATAAAAGTTTGTATCGGCACTATATTGTCTGCAGACTTTATAGAAGGTTCAGACAAACTACTTAAGCTGTCTGTAGATTTTAACGAAAAAGACACAGAAGGTAACAACAAGCCTAGACAAATACTTTCAGGAATACGTGCATACTACCCAGAACCATCTAAACTAGTTGGTATACAAACAACTTTTGTTACAAACTTGGCACCTCGCACTATGATGGGTCTTGAGTCTAACGGTATGTTGTACGCTAGTGGCAATTCAGGCGAATTAGTTTTACTAAAACCAGACAGACAAGTTGAACCAGGTACACCAATGCATTAATTTTTTTAAAAAATCGTAAAAATAAATAGACAGTGTTGTTGTTATTTTGATATAATAAAACTAATGACACGTTTCATTGATCGATTTTTTCCATTACCACACTATCTGAGTTTTGACTCTGTTGGTTTTGATATTTCTGATCAGTCTATAAGATTTGTAGAATTATCTCGTAACAACACTTCTATAATTTTAAAAAAATTTGGAGAAGAAAAAATACCGCCCGGTGTTGTGTCTGCTGGTAAAATTGTAAATAAAGACCAGTTTTGCAATGTTGTAACCAATCTACGTAAAAAATATAATTTTTCTACTGTAAGAGTTTCTTTGCCAGAAGAACAAGTTTATCTTTTTGCTTTAGAAATACCCAAAGTAGCATCAGATTCTATAAGGCAAACTATAGAACTGTCTTTAGAAGAACACATACCCATTACTGCTGCCGACGCGTTGTTTGACTACGACTTGGTAACAGAAAATTCTGAAAACTACATTGTACAAGTCCAAGCTGTTCCAGAACCTATAGTTGACGCTTATTTAGCGCCTTTAGCAGAAGCTGGTTTAGCTGTTGTAAGTCAAGAACTAGAAGCCCAAGCCATTGCCAGAGCCATAATTGCCCCAGACGACAATGGTACATATATGGTGCTAGATTTTGGCAGTACCAGAACAGGAGTTTCTTTTATATCTAAGGGTGTAGTTTCTTTTACTACAACTTTTGACATAGGTGGTGCAACCCAAACAGAAATAATTGCAAAACATTTTAATATTACAAACGAACAAGCCGAAGCCTTAAAGCGCGAACGCGGGTTACTGCGTAGTGGTGACGACAAAGATTTGTTTGCTGTTTTACTAAACAACCTTTCTATATTGCGCGACGAAATAAACAAACACTATATATTTTGGCATACACACCCAAACGAATATGGTCAGTCTAAGCCACGTGTAGAAAAGATTTTGTTGTGTGGGCAAAGTTCTAATTTGGCGGGTTTTGCCGAATACCTTTCTGCAAGTTTAAAAACCCAGGTTGTACAAACAGATGCATGGGTTAACATTAGAACCGACAACGACTACATACCACAAATACCCAAAGACCAGTCGTTGGGTTATGTTACTGCCATAGGTTTAGCTTTAAGTTCTTTTATAAAAAAGCAATGATAAATTTACTTCCATTAAAACAAAAAAAGTCACTACATAAACTGTTGGTACTAAGGGAACTAGCCATGTTTTTAGCTGGGGTTTTGTCTGTGGCTATGGTTTGTGTTATTTTGTTAACACCTGTTTATTTTTTCTTGGAAACCAAATCTAATTCTTTGAATATAGAGGTTAATAATTTAAAAAATAGCGAATCTTTGATAGTAGACAAAAACATGAACACTACTATAGACGATATAAATAACAAGCTATCTATATTTCCAGATTCATTTAAAGAAGTATACCCAACGTTTGATGTTATAGTTCCTATAACAAAACACAAAGTTCCAGGTGTTTCTATAACTGGTATTAGTTATGAACAAAAAATGGACAATGTTAAAACAACCACAGACACAAAACAAAAACCAGACTTAGAAGTTCGTGGTGTTGCAAAAAACAGACTTGCTTTGTTGGCTTTTCAAAAAAGCTTAGAATCTGACCCGGCTTATAGTTCTGTAACTGTACCTATATCTGACTTTGTTAAAGGTAAAGACATTTCTTTTAGTATTATTATTACAACAAATATATGACATTAAAACAAAAAGCAATAACCTTAATATCGTTTATTTCTATAGCCATCGTCTGTGTTGCTTTTGTTTACTGGAAAGGTGTTTCTTATTTTTTAAACCAAAGTCAGTCTATTGCTGATGGTCGTGTTTTAGTAGACACAGAAACAAAACGCGCCCACGATGTGTCTGTTCTAAAACAACAAGTTGTTGTTGCTAGAAGTCAGCAAGAAAAACTAAATCAATTTTTCTTAGGAAAAGACCAAATAGCACCGTTTTTAGGTTACTTAGAAAATATAGGCACAGAAAATTCTAGTGTTGTAAGCATAGGTTCTGTAGAAATACTAAAAGGATTGACTCAAAATAACCTTTCCATAACATTTAAAATATCAGGAACTTACCAACAAGTTTTGTCTACTCTTGGTCAAATAGAACAAATACCATACTATTCTAAAATTCAGAAAGTTATATTAAATGTTGCCCCTGGTTCAGGCGGTGGGGAAGTTGCAACCATTGTTGGTGCAGATGGAAAAACAAAACAAGTAAAAACTCCAAAAACAGACCCATTATGGTCTGCCGACGTAAACATGCTGGTGTTTAGTTTTGTAGAATCAAACGCAGATGGTGCTATAGAAAACAATTTTCCTGTAACAGAAAACAAAAACATAAACAACACAACAGTGCCAAGATCAATAAATTAAAATATGAAAATTCCAAACCTTTTTAAAAATAAAACACATTTTAAAAAACCAGATGCAGAATCTGGTATAGACAACAGGCCACCATGGTACTTGTTTTTAAGTATTTATGTGGCTTTGTTTTTAGGCGGGTGTTGGTTGTCTTATGTCATTTTTACATTTACAACTTCAGAAAAAACCGGTGTTTATGTACCTGTAGTAACTAAAAGCCCAACTGTAAATTCTGAAAAATCTGATTCAGTTTTAAACTTTTTTACAGAAAGAAGTACTAGGTTAGAAAGTCTAAAAACTACAAAAACTATATATATTGACCCGTCTATATAAAAACGCTACATTATAGCAGTGCTTTACATTTACGGCGCACA
>JBPCTC010000047.1:0-3227 GCA_051006535.1 Minisyncoccia bacterium | reverse complement strand
CAACAAGGTCAGGCTTTTTAATATTAAATATATCAGAAGCGTTTGTTATTATGTTTTGCTCTATTAGTTTTTCTATAATTTTGTCACCGAGCCCTACAATATTTAAACCTTTTTTACTAACAAAATGTATTAGTTGCCCTAAAACTTGTGCTGGACAGTATTTGTTTGGACAGTAGTATGCAACAGAAGTGTCACCTGTACTGTTTTTACGTTGAACAAGCACACTGCCACATTCTCCACATTTTTTAGGCATATGAAAAGCTTTTTCTTTGCCAGTGCGAAGTTCTAGAATAGTTTTAATTATTTCTGGTATTACGTCGCCAGCTTTTTTAAGTATTACAGTGTCGCCTATCTTTACATCCAGTCGTTGGATTTCGTCCATATTATGTAGTGTTGCCCGCGAAACCCTAGACCCAGCAACTAAAACTTGTTTCAAATGTGCTACAGGTGTAACAGCACCAGTACGGCCAACTTGTATAACAATGTCTTCTAATATTGTAGTTACTTCTTCAGCTGGAAACTTATAAGCCACAGCAAAACGCGGGCTTTTAGCTGTATAGCCAACAGATTCTGACAGAACAATGTCCTCTAATTTTAATACAACACCATCTACCCCGTATTCAAAACCATCACGAAGTGGTACATATTTTTTATAATATTTTTCCACTTCATATATATTTTCACATAATTTAAAAGTTTCATTTACAGAAAATTTATTTTCTTTCAACCATGTTAATATACCTGTTTGTTTTTTAGGTCGCAGGTCTGTGCCTGTCTCGTCAGTTAACGAATCTATATGGTATATAAAAGTTTGTATATTTCTACCAGCTGTTACACTTGCATCTAGTTGGCGCAAACTTCCAGCTGCAGCATTTCTAGTATTAGCAAAAACTGGCTCATTATTTTTAGACCGTTCAATGTTTATTTTTTCTAGGTCAGACTTTTTCATCCAAGCTTCACCGACAACAACCACATCTAGTTTAGTATTTAAATTTTTAGGAACACTTTTAATTTGCATTACATTGTGGGTAATGTCTTCGCCTATTTGCCCGTCGCCACGTGTTGCCGCCTGAACCAACACACCTTTTTTGTATGTAAGTATTATTTTAAGACCATCTATTTTTAGTTCGGCAGTATAAGCACGTTTTCCTGTATAATCAACACCTTCTAGAAAACGACCAAGTTTTTCGTCCCATTTTATTAGTTCTTCAGAATTAAAAACATTATCATAAGACCATTGTGGTTTTTGGTGTTTTATTTTTTTAAACTTATCTATAACAGAACCACCTATTTTTTGTGTAGGGCTTTCTGACTTTAAAGAATGTTTGTTTTCAAGTTCTGACAGTTCACGAACCAACGCATCGTATGCTTCGTCAGAAATCTCTGGTGCATCATGTGTATGGTAAAGTTGCCTATGGTGTTCTACCAAGTCGCGTAATTTTTCGATTCTTTTATTACTAGGCATCATAATATACAGATTACACTACTGGAAAAATACTTGCAAAGTACGTTCAAGGTGCCTTGGAGAAGAAGTATTGCATGTGCTATACCCACGCACTTTAGCTGAAATAAAAGCAGAATTAGAATCAAAAATAGGTTCTATAGTAAAACAAGCATTGTTGTTACCAATACGTGAACTGTCTACATACTGATTGTTTGGTACAGCAGGTCCATTGTTTTGGGTTAAACTAAGCACGCTTGTAGTTGTTGTAGAAGTCGGGTCTAAACACAAAACTGGTGTAGACTGAGTACTAACTTCTGACAATGCATACAAAGTACATTCCATACCAGAGTCAGCCATATAAAAAGCCCTACCAGAATCTACAGAAATAGATGTAAGTAATTTTTGTTTATAAACAATGCTTGCCAAGCCAAAAGTAACCGTAGCAATAACACTAATTATCAAAACAGTAAAAAGCAATGCAAACCCATTGTGTCTGCGCCCGAAAGAAAATATATTTTTACTATTTTTAAAATTAAATATTTTCATATTACATTTTCCAGTTATATAGCGTTTCAGTAAAAATCTTCGACTTTAAACTAGTGCCATTATACCAAGTTACGGTAACTTCAACCAAAACCACATCTGACCCACTGTTAAAAGCTGTGCCAGATGGTTGTTTCAAATTTATAGTTCTTTTAAAACCAGTGCCGTCACCTCTTGTGGTTTGATTTATCGTATAATACGTTGTACCACCTAATAAACTTGAGTAAGCTTTTTTTATTTCAGTACAACCCAACAAACAGGCGCGTACATATGGCGGGTTACCTGTGGTATTTAGTCCAAAAATGTCTAGTTCACAGCCACTAGCACTGTAGCAATCTGTGCCACCTGTTGGGTCACCAAATTCATTATTACTTGTAATAGGATTCGTGCCCCGCAAAAAATCTGTCCAAGTAGTTGTAGTGGCACCCTGGTGTAGATTTGTATCGCGAACATTACGAAAATAGTCCAATGCTTCCTGACCCATATATGTTGCTACTATGTCGTTTTTACCATAAGAAGCAGCGGTAACACTGTCTGCAACTAATGTTAGTAGTGCAGCAACTGTAATAGATAACAACAAGACAGCAACAAGTACTTCGATAAGAGTAAAACCTTTTGTTGATTTTTTTGTTTTATTTTTGTTAATAAATTTATTCATATTATTCAAATTGTCTTTGTGACACTAAAGTCTGTATAAAAAACGGAGTTTGCTGACCAGAAACAGTTGCTGTGCCTTCTATCATTATTTTTACTGAAGGCTGTCTACCGTCTGCTATATCTGAACCATCGACCACTGTAGTAAAATTAACAATATTTATTTCTGGCGCGGTAATAGCACTGCAGTCTGTACCTTTTAAAGTTACTGTCATACTACCCCTAGATATGCATCTATATATACCACCATTACCATTAGATGTTGTACCTAAATAATACGCATAACCGTCAGTTATTTTACTTATCGGATCATACAAACCAAAAGCAAAACCAGTACCACCTAGTGGGCAGTCAGTACCCACTATAGACAAAGTTGTAGTGCCTGTAGAACTAATGCATGTATACAAAGACCCCAATCTTCCAGATCTGGTAATAGATTCTAAAGAAAACTGAACATTATCAAGCGCACTACGTACAGCTTGCCCTTGCTTAGAAGACTTTTGTGAAGATAATAATGCAGTTACAGCAACCAACATAACAACTATAAATATAGTCGTTGCAACAAGGACTTCAACTAAAGTAAATG
>JBPCTC010000046.1:0-1097 GCA_051006535.1 Minisyncoccia bacterium | reverse complement strand
GATAAAAGGACATTTTAAAATCCAGCACCCTGTGCCATAGCGCACATGGTGCATTACTAATATTTAAAGTTGCAGACAGATAGAAAGTTTTAAACAGTGAGTAATCTTGGTTACTTGCTGTTTTTTGTGCGCGATACAGGAGTCGAACCTGTGACATCGTCAACGTCAATGACGCGCTCTACCAACTGAGCTAACCGCGCATGTGTGTATACTAACACAGTGTTTATAAAAAATCACGCTCATGGTTTGCTGTGTACCGGGTATTTTAATGTGCTATAATATACACATTATGACAAACGAAACATCTGTTAAAAAAGTTGCCATTGTTGGTGCAGGGGCAGTCGGGTCTACCATTGCCTATGCATTACTGATTAAAAACCTAGTTGCAGAAATATTTTTAATAGATGTAAATGTAGATAAGGAACATGGTGAAGTGTTGGACCTAGGTGACGCTATTTCTTTTACTGAAACCGGTAATATTGTAAACGGCACATATGCCGACGCACGTACAGCCGACATTGTTATACTAACTGCCGGTGTTGCCCAAAAACCAGGCGAAACCCGCCTTGATCTAGTTACTAAAAACAAATCTATAACTACAAATATAATTAGCGAAATAGGTGGTTTTAAACCAAATGCTATTGTGCTGGTTGTTAGTAACCCAGTAGATATTATAACCTTCCTGGTACAGGAACTGTCTGGTCTGCCACACAAACAAGTTTTTGGTACTGGTACATGTTTAGACACTGCGCGCCTGCGTACAAACCTGGGCCACCGTTTAAACATTGACGCAAAACAAGTTGAAGGCTTTGTAATGGGCGAACATGGCGATGGTGAACAAGTTGCATGGAGCACTGTTTCTGTAGCTGGCAAACCTATTTCAGAAATGCTTTCTGCCGAAGAAATGACAACTATAACAGGCGAAGTTAAAAACGAAGTTTACGAAATTATCAAAGAAAAGGGCGCTACATTTTACGGTATAGGTATGGTTGTAACAGACATAGTAGAAGCCATATTATTAGACCAAAACAAAGTTCTGCCTATTTCGTACAGGTTAGAAAACTACAACGGTGTAGACGCTGTATGTATGGGCGCGC
>JBPCTC010000045.1:0-2558 GCA_051006535.1 Minisyncoccia bacterium | reverse complement strand
GAATTGTTTTTAAAGTATTTTCACCCAAGGTAACCAATAAAGGAGAAAAAGAAACATGGTTGTTTAACAATGTCTGGGCAACACTTAGACGTTTACTTGTGTCTTCTATTGTAAAAGCAAGATCAGCATCAAAGGAAATACTTGATTGTTCTAGTTGTTTTTGCATATCTAACACAGTTGAATTAACACGAATTCTGTACAAATACACACCACCAGCTAGCGCACAAGAAACAACCAACAATATTGTTGCTAACAACACAGACAAACTAACACCTGTACTAGTAGAAGTAACTTGGTTTTCCACCAAGGGCTTTTTAGGTATAAATGTTGTTTGAAATGTTGGTTCCATAAAAAATAATTATGATCGAAGAAGTCGCAAGGTGGCACCTATAGCACCAACAAATTCAGGTCCGATGTTTGTTAATGTTGGAACTAAAAATTCTGGTGAATCTAATTTGTCGAAAGGGTGAGCGTAAACTACATCACATCTAAAAGCATCTTCTGCTACTTGTGCAAAACCTTTTGTTCGTGAAGCTCCACCATACAGTATTACCTTGCTGACTGCTTTATTATACTTCTTTTCATACTCTAAAACCACAGCGTTTGCTTCTGAAAAAATATAATCTGTGGATAACCGAACCGTGTCAGATACATAAGAAAATTCTGCAGGTGCAGACAAACCGTAAAGAATTTTTAATTCTTCTGCACGACTAAAAGAAATACCACGCGAAGCAACTAGTGACTGAGTTACGTCAGCACCACCTTTGTTTATTATATGGACATGCCACACAACACCATATTCAACTATAGTTAGTTTTGTTTTAGAAGCACCCATGTCTATTAGCAAAACCGGAGACAGTTCCCTGCCCAACACAGCACGCACAGCACTAAAAACTTCAACTTCTAAAAATTGTGACTCTAAACCAGTTGGACTTATTATAGACTGAAAACGCTTAACAACATCGCCCAAGACAGCAACAACAAGTATTTCTTTTTTATTTTGTGAGCCATCTTGGCCTGAAGCATCTAACCCTTCACGTTTTGGTATTACAAACCAATCCAATGTTACATCGGCAATGGCAACAGGTATATGTGCACGTGCTTCGTTTTTTACAACTTCTGGTAGTTCAGCCTCGCCTATAGCGTCTGGTAATTCTAGTACAAAAACAAGTGCGTTTTGACTTGGTAAAACAAAAGCTGAATTTGATGTGTTAGTTTTCATTTCATTAACTATATCTAAAACTGCTTTGCTTATAATTTCAGGTGGCAAATTTGTAACAGTACCATGGTCAGTTTTGTTGTATGTACCCAAAGACAAAGCTCCGTATGTTTCTAATATGGCTTTACCATCGACCAGCTTAGCTTGTACAGCTTTTATAGATGACGAACCTATATCAATACCAACAACACTGTTTATTTTAGCTTTACCAAAAATTGAACCTAAAAATTCTGAAAAAATATTGCTCATATATATTTATAGTATACCATATATGTATATATGAAGTCATTAATATATAGATTAATTAATTTATTGTTTCCGCATTACTGCCTAGGGTGCAGGACAAATGGCCCCATAATATGCAAAAACTGCCTTGCAAAAATACCACCACCAGAACGTGACCTGCCCCGTGGAATATATTCTATATTTGACTACAGAGACCCGGTAATTAAAAAAGCATTATGGAACTTAAAGTACGGAAACATACCAGAACTAGCATACATTACTGCCCCGCTAATGTATGAAACTATTGCCGAAATACTTTACGAAGAATACGCATTGATAGAATTTAAAAAGGTTATTGTAGTACCAATACCAACTTCTGGTGACAAAACCAAAAAAAGAACTTATAACCATGCATACAAAATTGCAGAAGCAGTGGTAAGACACCAAAACAAATTGACTATGAAAAACCCAGCCACCATTTTGACAATACAAGGTGGTTCGTCTAAATTAAATCAAAATAAATGGCAATTATTAGACCTACTAACAAAGATCAAAAAAACTGAACGCCAAGCCATGGTAAAAGGACGCGACAAAAGAATAAAAAACATTCAAGGTGCATATAGTATTAAAAAAGAATTTTTAAAATTAAATAATACAAAAAGTATGCATGACCTTGAAAATTCGTTTTTCATAATTATCGACGACATTACCACTACTGGTGCCAGTATTACAGAAGCCATGCGTGCCTTAAAAACACTAAAACCCAGGCATGTGTTTGGTATAACAATTGCACATTAAAATTTTATAATTATAATTTATTTTACATTTATACCTCTTTCCACAAGTATTTTTTTAATACTTACATACATAGACAAAAGTCTGCCTAGAAAAACTCCTGACAAAAACGCAAATGCAAAAGCTGAAACTATTTCTGCCCGCACAAATTGTTCAAAAATACGTTCACGCAAAATTGTAAATATTGAATACAGCACCAAAATTATTGCACCCATACGGTCTATACGAAAAGCAACTTTTGCATGGGACTGATGCCAATGAATATTAAATATTCGACTTGTTAGAAAACCAGCACCTAAACCAACTATGAAACCAACTA
>JBPCTC010000044.1:0-2554 GCA_051006535.1 Minisyncoccia bacterium | reverse complement strand
TTCCATTAACACCCCTATTCTGTCTTCTAGTGGTGGGTGGGTAGAAAATAAATTACCTAATTTTTTACCAAACTTATTTTCATCACCAAACGGGTTTGAAATATACAAATGTGCTATAGCGGTAGACTGTCTTTGCATAGGTGCACTATAGTCACGTAATTTTGCAAGCGCAGATGCAAGTCCCTCTGGGTAGCGAGTTAACAATGCCCCAGATGCATCAGCTAAATATTCACGTTTACGTGATATGGCTAATTGTATTAAAGTCGCCGCAATCGGAGCTAATATAGACAAAATAATACCAACGATCATAATCAGTGGACTACCTTCCCTGTTATCGTCATTACGCCCACCCCAGAAAGACATACGTAAAAACATATCAGAAACAATAGAAATAAAACCAACCAATACTACAGCTACAGTTGATACCAACATATCGCGGTTACCTATGTGCGACAATTCATGTGCTATAACACCTTCTAATTCTGTTTTATTCATTATAGACAACAAACCTGTGGTTACTGCCACCACAGCATGGTTTTTGTCGCGACCTGTAGCAAATGCATTTGGTGCATCATCGGGTATTACGTATAGTTTTGGCATTGGTAGGCCGGCAGTAATAGAAAGGTTTTGAACAATGTTATATAAATCAAAATATTCTTCGCGTGTTGCGGGTTTTGCGCCGGCAATAGACAGTGCAATTTTATCTGAAAACCAATACCCTGTAATGTTCATTATTATACTAAAAGCCACAAATATATAAAGTATGCCTGGGTTGTTATATACCCGGGCAAATGCAAAACCAATAGCAATAACCACAACTAAAAATATAGACATTAAAAACCATGTTTTACGTGTATTACTATCTTGTTGTGTGTACAGGGTTGCCATGATTTTTATTATATAAATAAAATTAATTTATAAAAGTAAAAAATAAAATATCTATTTATTCTATTATTACAGGTATTAATATACTTTTGTCATTCTCTGGTAGACCAGATGCATTGTCATTGTGTATTTCTATATATGCTGGGCCTTTGGGTAGAACGGTAAAATCTATACTACCTTCAAAGTCTACTGGGCCGGAAGTCATCCATTCTGTTTTGGCTACGGCATTACTTTTCTTTAATATGTTTTTATTTGCATCTAGAATATTTACCAAGATGTTACCTTCAAAGAAATACCCGCCTGATATGGTACCTTTGTATTGTGTTAAACCATGTACACTAGAACCAGAATCTATAGAAAAACTTACGAGGTCAGCTTGGTTGCTTATATTAGTTGGTTTTTCTACCACAGGCGCTGGGTTTTGTATAGTATTTTGAACAGGTACAACCACAGGTGTTTCCTTTTCTATTTTATTTCTAGATTGTGACAAAAGTAAACCAATAATAACACCTGCCATAAGTACAAGTATTAATAATAATATGGTGTGTGTTTTTGAATGTTGTGGTTGCATATAATTTAAATTATTGTTTCGGCATAGTAAATATTTTAGCTGTATCGAAAACTGTTTCACACATATCTATTTTTGATACTATGTTTTGGCAGGTAGTACTGTTTACCCCGTAAGTGGCACATGAATTAATTTTTTTACCGTTGGTGTCATATACATCTAGAGTAGTGTCAGCGACATATGTATCGATTTTTATATAGTAACTATAGTCCACCATACTATTTTTTATTGGGTAACTATCGCAACCTTTTAACTGATAAGGTAAATTATTTTCTATATAGTAATCAATATTACCATTTCTATAATATGATGTTATTTTATTTATAACATCTACATTATATATAATTGAACCTAAACCATGCTGTACTTCTACTGATTTTTTGTTTATATTTTTCTCTACAGTTTCGTTATTTTTTAATAACTCTGGAACATACATTTTTCTATTTTCAGACATCCAACGAAGTGCAATAACCATAAGTACAATTAATACCGCCAACAATACTGTATTTAATTTCGAGCCAAAAAACCAAAACTTTTTATTTTCCATATATTTTAAAACTTTACTTCTACTGGGTTTCTTTCTTCACTACCTGCTTCTAGTTGAAAGAATTCCATTTTTGTAAAGTGGAATATACCAGCAATAATGTTACCTGGGAACATTTCTATTTTTGTGTTAAGGTCGCGAACATTACCATTATAGAAACGACGAGATGCTTGAATTTTGTTTTCTGTGTCTGCAAGTTCAGACTGTAAAGCCATAAAATTTTGGTTAGCTTTTAGTTCTGGGTAAGCTTCTGATATGGCAAAAATTGATTTTATTGTGCCTGTAAGCATATTTTCCGCTTCGACTTTTTGTGCTGGCGTACCTGCACCCATAGCGGCAGCGCGGGCTTTGGTTACGTTTTCAAATGCACTAGATTCGTGTGTTGCATAGCCTTTTACTGTGTTTACTAGGTTTGGTATAAGGTCGTAACGGCGTTTTAGTTGTACGTCTATGTCTGCCCAGGCTTCCTTGGCACGGTTAACAAAAGCTACAAAACCGTTGTAACTTGCGATAAAGTAAATAATAATTATTGCAATAATGCCTAAAATGATGTAAAG
>JBPCTC010000043.1:0-1736 GCA_051006535.1 Minisyncoccia bacterium | reverse complement strand
AAAAAAATCTATAGGGTCGAATAATACATACTTTAACTAATAAAAAATATGAAAAACATTTTTAAAAACATAAATACACCAGGGATGACAGACAGTGAAATACGCCACATGCGTACCTATCTACAATCTCATACAGCACATTACCCCGCTACAACTAGTCAGTATTTTGAAATGTCTTGGTATTTAAAGACAGCAAGCGCAGCTTTGTCTATGTTACTTATAACAGCAGGTGGTATAACGTATGGTGCTCAAAAGTCTTTACCTGGCGACGCACTATACAGTGTAAAACTTCATATAGAAGAAGTTAAAGGTATGACGAGTCAAACACCTAAAGAAAAACTTTTACAACAACAAAGTCGCCTTATGACACGTTTCGACGAAATAGAAACACTGGTTAAATCTGGAGCAATGACACCAGAAAAACAAGCCGTTGTAACAGAACAACTTTCAGAACATTTAGATAAGGTTGTTAGTACAGTAGCTGACGTAGAAAAAGAAGCAACAAAAGAAAACACAGAAAAAGAAAAGACTTTAGCAAAAACAAATGTAACAGAAGCCATAGCAACTGCAACTAAAATAACAAACGAAGTTGCTAACAGACAAGCCACCATAACAGAACTAGCAAACGAAAAAGGTGCAGAAACTAAACAAATAATAGAAAATACAAACATAGCTCTGACAATAAAGACAACAGAAGTAAAAGATGCAGTAACAACTGTTGCAGCACCTAAAAAAGACGAGGCTGAAGCACTAGAAGCAGATTTAAATAATATAGACCTTACTCGTCCAGCAGATGAAAATCTTCCTGCAAAGCAGATTCCTTTGAACGATAAAGCTTCATTGCTAAATACCCAAACCCACACACAATAAAAACAACTAAAACAAACACCCACCAACGGGTGTTTGTTTTAGTTTGTGGTTCTAAAACAGCAGTACTTGCAACAAGCTGGTTACTAATATTTTCTGTTTCTAATTTATTATTATTTAAATTTATATTTTGAACAGTATTATTCTGAATTTTATTATTAGAAATATTTCTAGAAACAACTGTCTTGTTATTTATAACTTCAGTTTGTGTAGTATCTACGCCACCATAAACACTATTGTCTGGGTAGTACAGTAGCGCATTTCCAGACTCATCGAACCCTGTAACTTTGGTAGATATAATTATATTTTTATTTGCAAGTATAACCATACCATAAGGAAAAATATATTCCTTACTGCCTTTTATTATTTTCCATTTAGATATTTTTATATCTTGATCAGAATTATTACTAATAGACAAATCCCCTTTTGTACCTATTGTAGCAAGGCTAATTTTAGGGTTAGTTACATCCAAAATAAAACTAGTTTCTATTACTGGTTCGTCTGACCAAGAATTGTAAAAATACGCAACATTAACCGTATAGTCACCTGGGTATTGGTATGTGTGTGTAAACTTTTTTTGTTGGTTAAAATTATAAACAGTTCCGTCGCCCATGCTCCAAACAAAATAACCACTGCTTATGACATTACCACCACTACCAACATATGTTGCATCGAAACTTGTTGGCACATTAACTATAGTACTTTTTTCAGACAAAACAGATATCTTGGGTTTTAGTGGAACTGTTTCTTTTTTACTTGCATCAGAAACAGTTGGTGTTAAGTTTGTAGAACTAGTGTTTTCTGAAACAGCACCTGCGTTTATAGATCGTGGTGTACCCAAAGCTGTAACCCAGGACCCACTAATGCGT
>JBPCTC010000042.1:0-1412 GCA_051006535.1 Minisyncoccia bacterium | reverse complement strand
TAGAACGTACACCACGTGGCCGAATAGCAACAAAAAAAGCTTACGAACACCTGTCTTTTGACTATAATTAATTTTATATATGCGTATATTAGCCATAGACCCGGGTTATGAAAGGCTTGGTATAGCCATAATAGACAAAGAAAACCACCAAAAAGAAGTTTTGGTTTTTTCTGAATGTTTTAGAACAAAACCAACAGACACCCACACCACCCGTCTACACCAAATACGTAAACACATAGAAGAAGTTGTAGAAAAATACCAACCACAAACATTAGCAACAGAAACATTATATTTTAGTACAAATAAAAAAACCGCATTACTGGTTGCTGAAGCTCGTGGTGTAATACTATCTACTAGCACAGCTTGTGGTTTAGATGTTTTCGAATACACACCAAACACCATCAAACTAACAATTACAGGTTATGGCAATGCTGATAAAAAAAGCATTATGAACATGATACCCCGTTTAATATCTGGTACAGAAAAAATAAAAATAGACGACGAATTTGACGCCATAGCTATTGGCATTACCCATAGTGTGTTGTATAAGAAGTAGTTGTGGAAAAAACTATTGCACATTTTTTGTTACTTTGTTATAAAACATTCATTAACATAATTTATACACAAAAATGTTAGACGAAGAAATGCTATTTGAAGAAGATTTAGACGAATTTGGTAACCCAATAACAAAAAAACAAACAAGCAGAGTTGCAGCTTTTCTATCAGACGATGAAGAAGAAGATGATATAGAAAACATTCCAATAGAAACAGAAGAATCTCCAGAAGACTTTGAAGGACTAAGTGAGGGAGAAGAAGAAACAACAGGAGACTACTAAACAAAACCCCGCATTCCCTGTGGGGTTTTAGTGTGCTACCATTAATATATATGAAAAAAATACATTCATCTAAGTTTTTAATGGCACGCAATATTACTTTGGGCATAATAAGTTTGTGTTTCATTGTCGTCGCTGGTTTAATGCTGTGGTATTCACAACTACAACTACCAGACTTTAACTCTTTTCACGATAGACGAATATCAAATTCAACAAAAATATACGACCGAACAGGAACTATAGTTTTATATGATGTACATGGAAACATAAAACGCACTGCCATACCACTGTCTGAAATGGGTGAAAACATAAAAAACGCAACACTAGCCATAGAAGATTCAGAATTCTATAACCACGGGGGTATAAGAATAAAATCTATTATAAGAGCTGTTATTGTAAACATTTTCAATATTGGACCAAAACAAGGTGGTTCTACTATTACCCAACAAGTTGTTAAAAATTCTTTACTTACCCAAGACAAAACAATAACAAGAAAGATAAAAGAATGGATATTAGCAATAAAACTCGATAAAGAACTAAGTAAAGACCAAATACTAGAACTATATCTAAACGACAACC
>JBPCTC010000041.1:0-6775 GCA_051006535.1 Minisyncoccia bacterium | reverse complement strand
GGTATACAATGTATTAGTTCTGACTAAATCAGGAGGAGTAAGGTCGTCGTCTGCAAAAGACAGACCTTGTGCGTTCGAGTTGGACACTGTTAGTTCTACACAGTAGTACTGATTTATTTAAACCCTTCGAAAATTTACAACAGTAAATTTTCGAAGGGTTTTTTATTTTTTACTGTACACTTTTTTGTATTAGCTATATAATAATAAGTATGTTTGAATCTCCAGAAGCAAAAATAAAGCAACTTTTATTACGTCCTTGTCCTGTTGTGGTAGACATGGGTGCGGGTATGGGGGATTTTTCTATACCGTGTGCAAAGCATGTTGGTAAAAACGGTACAGTATATGCAGTTGAAGTACAAAGGCAGTTGCTAAATGTTATAAACGAAAACACCAGACATGCTGGTGTTAGTAATGTTCGTGTTATATGGGGCGACATAGAACGTGACCATGGTACTAAACTAGCAAACAATATTGCCGATGTTGTTATAATAGCCAACACCTTGTTTCAAGTTGAAAACAAAGATGCAACAATATCTGAATGTATAAGGTTACTAAAAAATGGTGGACGTTTACTAGTTGTAGACTGGAAAGAAACTTCTATAGGTGCGGGGCCAAGACCAAACCAGTTGGTAACAACAGTTGCATTAGATTCGTTAATGTCAAAGTTTAATTTAAAAAGAAGCGAAACCATTAATGCAGGTTCACACCACTATGGTATAATATATAGGTAATAAAAAATCATGAACAAAGATAAAAGAAATTATTTTCAAATAGTTACAGTTGTAGTGTGTATTGCTGTTTTTATTTTAGCAATACTTGTTTTTGCGGGTAAAATTAAAATTGGTAATTCGAATAGTTCTGGTTCCATGCAAACAGTTACTGTTTGGGGTGTTCTTCCAGAAGAAAAGATACAGCCAATATTAGAAAAAAACGTAACTAAAACTTTAAAATATACATATCGCCAAGTTAGTTCAGAAAGTTTTAGAAATGCGTTACTAGAATCCATAGCAAACGCAAACGGCCCAGATTTGTTACTGTTTGATACCAAAACCCTTTACTCTATACGCGACAAAGTAAGCACTATACCTTATGCAACATACCCAGAAGCAACTTTTAGACAAACATATATAGACGGTGCAGATATACTTTTAAACCAGACAGGTACGTACGGACTGCCTTTGTTAGTAGATCCTATGGTTATATACTACAACCGTGACATTTTTGCTCGTGCAGGTTTTGCAAACCCTATAACAAGCTGGGACGAACTTTATACCATTGTTCCAAGTATAACAAAAAAGAATTCTAATAATACATTTGCTATATCAACCATACCTTTTGGTTTGTCTGAAAATGTGTCTTATAACAAAGATATGCTTGTTACCTTGCTGGGTCAGGCTGGTGTACCAGTGGTTTATGTAAACAACAATGTTGCATACGCAAACCTTGTTTCGTCTGTATCTGAAAACAATACCGCTGGTATTTCAATGCTTGATTTTTATATGCAATTTTCAAACCCAACTTCAGACTACTACAGTTGGAACAAGCTTAATCCAGATGCAAAGATTGCTTTTGTACAAAATAGTCTAGCTATATACCCAGGTTATGCCAGTGAGCTTTTTGAACTTAGACAACGTAACCCAAATCTAAATTTTGCACCAGCTTTGATGCGTCAGTTTATAAACAGTAATGTTTTCTACACTACAGGATACTTTTATGCAATAGGTGTTTCAAGTTCTTCTTTACAACCAACTGTCGCGTACAGCGCTATGTATGCACTGACAACCCCTGAAGTAGAAACTCAATTTGCCCAGTCAGTGTCTTTACCACCAGCAAACAGAGACTTGCTTTCTTTAAAACCAGAAACAACATACGCACCTGTTTTCTATAAGTCGGCGTTGTTTACACACGGTTGGTTAGACCCAAATAGTTCTGAAACTAAAAACCGTTTTGCATCTATGGTGTCCGATGTTGTTTCTGGGCGTCTGTCAGAATCTGACGCTTTGAATAAGCTAGAAAGGGAATTAAACGCAATACTTAACCCATAGTGTCTAACAAATATATGAATAAGAACAATACAATAAAAAAAATATTAATAAAAACATTTGCAACTTTTGCATTATTTTTTATTTTTACTTTGCCTATTTTTGCACAGACTTCTTCAGACATTACAGTGGGCGGGTTTGTAGTTTGTGACGGGGGCTACCAGAACCCTTGTACGTTTGAACACGTAATGATTTTGTTAAGGCAAGTTTTAAATTTTTTTATTTATAAGTTAGTAACCCCGATTTTTGTTATCATGCTGATGTGGCAAGGCATAAAGATGATTACCAGTTCTATTAGTGGTGCAAAACCAGTAACCTTAACAGAACTAAAGAAAAGCATACAAACTATACTTGTTGGCTATTTGTGGGTGTTAGGTGCTTGGTTAATAGTAAAAACAATTATAGTTATATTAGCTGGAGAGACTCCAAGTTTTGGTGTTTTCTTTAACTAGCATTGTTTATTTACTAGATTGTTTTATACTATATACATGTCTTATTATATGAATTTTCGAAAAAAACTTTTGTCTTTTGTTTTGGTAATATTTAGTGCCATAAGTTTGTTTAGTACTAACGTTTATGCAGGTTCAGAGATAATTATACCAATAGAGGGTACTTATTATAATTCTGCTAGGGGTATTGTTGTTGAAAATCTTTCAGAAAAAGCTTCTTCTTTAAACAACACAATGCAGGCCATGGTAAACGTGGATCTTACAGATTTTGTTATACCAATAGTTAATGCTGACAAGTCTGTAACCGTAGCTGTCCTACAAAATAATAACAATGAAATCCTTGCTTCGAATATAAAAACTATAATAAATGGTATATTTCAAAGTCCTGTTGCAAAACTTTACCCATATAATGGCATTTCTGCAGACGAATACTATAAAAACTTTCCTACGTCTGCTTCTAATGGAAATAATGTAAAAGTTGTAGTTACTGGTTCATCTGGTAAAAAGTATTTTGAATCTAAATCATTCCGTTTGTTTGAATACACTACAAATACAAACAGTACCACAAGTACAAACAACACAAACAATACCACAAACACAAACAATACCACAAATACAAAATCGATTTCAGATGCAAAAAATCAAACACCAGCACAAGTAGGTTTGCTTGATTTTAAACTAGAAAACCCTCTTCGTACAAACGACTTTTGGGGGTTTCTGGGTAGTATAACAGACCTTGCTATAAAAATAGGTGTCCCGATAGCTGTTATTTTCTTTATATGGGCTGGTTTTCAATATATATTTGCAGGTGGTGATGCATCAAAAATAAAAGCAGCACATGCAAATCTAAAAAATGTTGTTATAGGTACTATTATATTTTTGGGTGCATGGACTATAACAGAAATAGTTGTTAAAACATTTCAGTCAGTTATAGGTGGTTAGTGTTTATTTTTAATATAAATTATTTAAATTTATTACCTATACAAAACTTTGTTTTAAGTCTTTCTAAAAGGTATAATAAAAACATGAACAAAACATTTCTAAAAATAAGTATTTTTTCAGGATCAATTTTCTTGCCCACTTTTGCGTTTGCGGCTTGTGAGGCAGATATAGGTACGTTACAAAACATTATTTGTCAGGCAACAGATCTGACTGCTGCATATATAATTCCAACATTAACAACTTCAGCTTTTGTGTTTTTCTTGTGGCGTGTTTTAAAATTTATCAAAGAATCTGCTGTTTCAACAACAAGAGACGAAAACAGAGAGTCGTTAATGTGGTCTGTTGTGGCTTTGGCTGTTATGGTAACTATATGGGGCATAGTTGCTGTTTTGGGTAACACTTTAGGTATTGACTCTTCATCTATTCCACAAGTAAAGCCACCATTAACAAAGTCAGGATGGAAAGGTTATACAGGTGGTGGAACAAATATTATAAATAATGGAGGTAGTAACCTGGGAGGAAATGGTAGTGGTATGCCAACAGGCCAGAATGGCAGTGGTATACCAACAGGGCAGAATGGTAGCGGTATACCAACAGGCCAGAATGGCAGTGGTATACCAACGGGGCAAAATGGCAATGTTCAATAGTAATTAACAGTTTTATACTTGTATTTTTGTTATTGTGGTATAATAAAACCATGATCACGGTGTCCATTATCGGAAAGACGTGTATTATAATTAATTAGAAATTTATTTAAAAAAATGAAAAAACTTATTATAGGTACAGGTGCGATGTTTTTACCAAGTTTAGCTTTCGCAGCACTTGGTCCAGATTTTAACTACTTTATTAGCTTGTTTAAGGTGTCTTACGATTTGTTAAGTACATACCTTATTCCAATATTGTTGTTAGCAGCAACAGGTTGGTTTTTCTGGAGTATTATAGAATATATCAAAGCTGGCGCTGATGAAAAGAATGTAGCTCGTAACAAAATGATAAAGGGTGTTGTAGGTCTAGCAGTTATGGTATCTATCTGGGGTATAGTGGCTTTGCTTGGTCAGTTGGTTGGTGTCAATGGACAATCTACACCTCCAGCACCATGCCCACCAGGATATTCATGGAGTTCTGTTGCTAAGAGATGTATTTAATTTAAAACTATGTTTACTACCACAGTTTATGCGGCCAACAATGCAGATAGTATTATAGTTTCGGTTGCTGACAAGATTATAAACCCGCTTATTTACCTTTTGTTTGTTGTAGCGTTTGTTCTATTTCTGTGGGGGTTGGTACAGTTTATACGTAAATCTAATAATCCTGATTCGCGTAAAATAGGCCAACAGCATATGATGTGGAGCGTAGTTGGGTTTGTTATTATGTTTAGTGCCTATACAATAATGAACATAATAGTCAAAACTTTTGGGTTTAAAACACCTGACAGTAGTAGCGTAGATCTAAACACATTGGGTCAAGACCCTAAAAAATAACACGTTGTCGTATATCGATAGTATAAGACAAATAAAAAAGCCGTACTTTTTATGGGTACGGCTTTTGTGTTCCAGATGGGGAACACGTCCTTTTAGTTTGTCTTCAGATCCAGTATTTCAGTTTCATTTTTCTTTTCTATCCTTAGAGTTATATTCATAGGTTTTAAAGAAGTAAAATACAAATACCCGTCTTTTACATAACCACCACTTGGAGTTGTGATTGACCTTCCGTCACATCTAAAGATTTTTCTGGCTTCATCAGTAAAGAAACATTCTTCACCTTCATTTGTCAGAACTGTTATTGAGCTGAAACCTGGAAAAAATTTTCTCACTTTTTGGTTTGGTGTTAGATTCAGGTTCCATTCACCATAATCAGCTTCATGCTTGTTCTGATACTCTTTGGCTTCTACTAAAAAGCTTTTGTTTACATCATACTCTATTTTTTTCTTTACAGCTTTGTCTACTTCGATGTCAGCTTTCTTTTTTTGAGTTTCAAGACTTTGTTCAGTGGATTCGTCATTGTTTACTACCTGATTTCTTTTAGTATAACTTTGTACCATTCCCAGTACAAAAACTCCTATAGTTAACCAAATAAGTATTCTTCTAACTGGTCCGTAGGTTCTTCCATTGCCCTGTAACATAATTGTTGGGATTATTAAAATCAGAAAAATGAAAAATGGCATAGAAAACCTCCATTTTATCCAGATGTTTGGAAATTGCCAAGCAAATATAGTAAACACTATAAGTACTCCGGCAATAGTTAACCACAATCTACGAGTGTCATCTAACACTGTATCATGGGCTGCTGTAATTCCTGTGAATCGCTTATGTAACCATACTACAAGTAGTATATAAGCTGTTATCATTAAGAGAGCCCATATAGGCCGCTGCATCATGAAAATACAGAGTAGTAGGTAGGCTATAGAGCCTATGATAAAAAATACATACTGCACCTTTTCGGTGGTAATGATACTTAATATCCATGCAGCCACACGTGGCCCGAATAATGTGATTAAGATGTTTCGCATTGTGTTGTTTGTGTTTTATGGTGCTTATTTTTTTACAATTATATCATTTTATATACCGAAAGTCAAGTTGTATGAAAAATAAAAACCCTTGTAAAAACAAGGGTTTTTTGTTAGGAATCTTGTCCTAACACACGTTTTAGCTTTTTAAAATTCAGGTTACTTAGGTTTTTTTGTTGCCACGATTATTTTTCTTACCACTATTTCCATCTACATTTTTTACTAAAGTTAGGTCTGAATTTTCTCCTCCTGTGTTTAGAGAGATTAAATTTTCCATTTTACTTAAATAGTGGTATTTTAATATCTCTCCACCACCTTCTTTGTCAGACACTTCTTTTATAAAATCTTGTTCGGCTTTATTTATGGCAATGATACCAGCAGCTTCGGCTTTTTTGTTTCTTTCTATTTTTTCTGCATCAACTTTGTTCTTTTTGTCCTCAGCTTCTTGTTCTTGGAAAACAGCTAGTTTTTTCTGTATAGCAATATCAACATTTTCTAGCGCAGTAAACATCGGATCAGTCTTGTCCCATTGGATACCAATAATATTAAAATCTATTATGGTATGACCAGTGCTTCTTACTAAATCGCTGTTCATTGGTTCTAGTCTGTTTAACCATAGGTCACTCGCTGTATCTTTTTTAACAATGTCAGCTCTGAGATTTTTAAAGTTCTTGCTTAGGCCAAATTCAGTAAATGCAGAAAAGCAAATTGAATGGAATTTATTTATCCATCTACCTGGTATAGTTACCCCGTAGAAAGCATTGAAACCATTTTTAACTTTAAGGTTAAACTGGCAAGCAATGTTTATAGAATAGTTGTCCTCTGTTTTAATGTTG
>JBPCTC010000040.1:0-1907 GCA_051006535.1 Minisyncoccia bacterium | reverse complement strand
ACCACGAATAGTGCCCACCGTCTTTTGTAAATAAACGAAATGTGTCAACAAAACCTTTTGCAACAACATTGTCCAACCCGACACGTTCTTCTTTGGTAAAACCTTTTTTACCAACATTTTCTTTGGGGCGGGCAAGGTCTAGTTCTGTATGGGCCACATTCAAATCTCCACAAAATATAACTGGCTTAGTCTTTTGTAATTCGTCCATATATGCCAAAAAAGCAGGGTCCCACACACTGTGGCGCATTGGTATTCTAGACAAGTCGTCTTTTGAATTTGGTGTATAAACTGACACAACAAAAAACTTTTTAAATTCTGCAACAATAACACGCCCTTCGGTGTTGGGGTTACCATAGGCGTCTGCTTTTAAGCTAAACTTTTTAACAATATGACCCGGAATATTATTTGTAATATTTATTGGACTGTTTTCCTTTAGGTTTTTAACTAAATTTTTACTCACAAAAATAGCTGTACCACTGTAACCCTTTTTTTCAGCACTGTTCCAATATTCTTCATAGTTCGGTAAATCTAGTTCAGACTGGTGCTGTTGTGCCTTTGTTTCTTGTAAACACAGTATGTCGGGCTTGTATTTTTCTACAAAAGGCACAAAAAGGTTCTTCTTATGTACTGCCCGTATTCCATTTACATTCCAACTTATTATTCGCATAAGACAATTATACCTCAATTTTTTTATTTCTTCCCATGGAATTTTTTATGCACTTCACGAAGCTGTGCATCTGTAACGTGTGTATATATTTGTGTAGTAGCAATATTGGCATGCCCAAGCATCATTTGCACACTGCGTATGTCAGCGCCGTTAGACAAAAGGTCTGTCGCAAAACTGTGACGTATAACGTGTGGGGTAACCTTTTTTGATATACCAGCCATAATGGCATAGTGTTTTATAATACGCTCTATAGAACGTGACGTAAGTCTTGTGTTGTTTTTAGTAAGAGAAACAAACATTGGTTCAGCCATATCTTTTCTACTCTTTATATATTTTTGAACAGATTCCTTTGCTGATTCTGATAAAAAAACCACACGAACTTTTTCACCTTTACCACGTATAGAAAATTCATCTTTAGATAAATCTAAGTCTCTGTTTAAAGAAGCTATTTCCGAAACACGCAAACCCGTAGAAAAAAGTAGCTCTAGCATAGCTTTGTCGCGTAAAAGTTTTACTTTGTCTGGACCTTCGGCATTGGCCATATTTGTTTCAGGGGCACTTAGAAGCCTATTTAGTTCTTCTACTGTTATCAAATCTAAGTGGCGTTCTTTAAGTTTTGCTAGTTCTATACGGTCTGGTGGCAGGGAGGTTATGCCACGTTTCATTAAATATTTTAGAAAAACACGTATGGCTATCATGTGGTAGTTCTGTGTATTCTTTTTTAAAGTTGCAGCTACTTGACCTTTTACCTTCATGCCAGACTGCCTGTTTAGATAAAGTCGAAATTCACGTACAACATCGTCAGATATATCAGCGGGGGACTTAATCTTAGATACAGTAAAAAACCTTGCTAAATACCTGTCATAATTAGCCACAGTTTTTAAACTTTGGCCTTTTTCAATTTCAACATACTCAAGAAACTGCCTTTTGCATGTATTAATGTCATCCATAAGATAAATTATACCACAATGTCGCACAATAATATTGAAATTTTAGACTTGCGCTATTTGCTAATATATGCTACATTATAGACACTATGTTAACAACAAAGAAAAAGCAGAATGTAATAAAAAAGGTGCAATTGCACGACACAGACACAGGGTCTTCTCCTGCGCAAATTGCTATTTTATCTGCTAGAATAGACGAACTTTCTGGTCACTTGAAAAAACACAAAAAAGACAACCACTCACGTCGCGGATTAATAAAAATGGTTGCCGACCGTCGTGCACACCTTAAATAC
>JBPCTC010000039.1:0-2988 GCA_051006535.1 Minisyncoccia bacterium | reverse complement strand
AACGACCCTGTAGATTTGGTTGGTGGTTTTACATATCAAAATATTAAAAACATATCCATATCTCCAGATGGACTTTCTTATGTATATCTACAACCAAAAGCTGTTGGTGTAGATGTGGTATCTTCTTCATTTAACAACAAGAAAGATACTGTTTTGTTTTCAAGCCCTTTGTCAGAATGGGTTATAGATAACACAAATAAATCTATAATACTAACAACAAAACCAACTGGTTTGTTTGAGGGTTATTCTTATACCACAGAAAACAGTGGTGGACCTTATTCTAAAACACTTTCTGGTTACGGTCTAACAGAAGAAACAACAGATGATGGTCTATATAAAATATACAGTTTAATAAAAAACAATATACCGAACCTTTACATATTACAAACAAAAACAAACAACACATTTAACACCGGCATAAACACCTTTTCAGAAAAATGTGTTTTTGCTAAAACAATATACTACTGTGCTGTACCATCAGAAATGCCGACACAAACATATCCAGATGCTTGGTACCAAGGTATTGTGTCTTTTAATGACAACTTATGGTCTATAGAACCAGCAACACAAAAAACAACATTAATAAACAACCTTTCAACAAACATAGGTGGTATGGACGCAACAAACCTACAGATACAAGACGATGGTAAAAAACTATATTTTATAGACAAAAAAACAAGCCTTTTGTGGGCTTATGAATTATAGACTATTTACTAGGGTGTATAACTATATGCCTTTCACGACCAACGCCCACAGATTCACTTCTAAAACCAGGTTTGTTACTAATGTATCCGTGTACTATTTTACGAACAAAAGCATTTTGTGCAGGCAAAACAACAGGTTGGTTATAATATAAAACCTTTTGCGTATACATATACAAATCCTCTTTTATTTTTTCTATTTCTGAAGCAAGGTTATTGTTTATATTAATACAAACAGAATCATCCTCGATAATTTGTTGGAAAATTGTATTTAAACTACTAATACAATCAGTACCTGGATTTGGTTTTATATCTACATTAATCAACTCCAAACCTATTTCTTTATCAGTTGTTTGGGTTAAAGTATATGAACCAGGGTACACATAGTCTAATATTGTTTTTAGTTTTATATGTGTATCTGTATTCATTATATTGTTGGTTTAAAATGTTTTTTAATATACCACTCTTGGCCTATAGTAAACAAACTGCTTGTTAACAAATATAAACCCAATGCGACACCTCCAGCATAAGCGGCAAAACCAACAACAACAGGTAATACGTATTTCATTTGTGTTGTCATAGAGTCTGCAAGGTCACTTTGGAAAGATTTTTTTGTGTCTACTGACTTGTTTGTTTTAGGTAAAAGAAAAGATGTTTGTATATACTGAACAACAGCTACAATAACAGCTAACAATATACTTTTTGTACTAAGAGAAAGAAAACCCAAGAAATACAAACTTACAGTGCTTGGTGTGTGAATAAAAGGGTACAAACTAGCACTTGTAAATGTTAATTGTTTTTTAAAGACCTGGAAAAGAGCTACTAATATAGGTAGTTGTATAACAGCTATTAAACAACCAGAAAAAGGGTTTACTCCAGCTTTTTTATATAAAGCAAATGTAGCCTGAGCTTGAGCTGTTTTGTCTGGTATATTTTCTTTTATTTTTTCTAATTCAGGAGACAGTAAACGTAGTACTATTTGGCTTTTAGATGCCTTTTTGGAAAGGGGGGACAATATAAACTTAACAACAAGTGTAAGTAAAATTACAGCGACACCAACATCTCCACCGGGTATTATTCCAACAAAAAAAGCCAGTGCATTATGTAGTGGTTCTACTAAAAAATTGTACCAAAATGTATGTAACATACATACTATAGTAGACTATTTTGGTTTTTTTTACAATTAATGTTTATTTTTGCAGTAAAAATCATATTTTTCAGGAATAGGGTCTACAGACGGAGTATTCCAAGGGTGGCATCTTAATATACGCCTAAAACCCAAATAAAGGCCTTTTAAAACGCCAAAACGCGCTACAGCAAGTTTTGTATATTCAGAACAAGATGGGTAAAAAATACAACCATAACCAGTCTGAAAAGGTCTTTTTTGGTATAAAGATATTAAAAAAACAATAAATTTCTTCATTATTTTGATTTATAACAATGATTTATTAAGTTCATCACCCCAAACAGACGCGTTTAAATCACGAAAATCCTTTTTTACTATTATAAAATAAAGGTTTTTTTGAATTTTAGGGTTTACAAAGCCATAAATAAGTCTTTTTATTTCATTACGGTCTACAGCGTGTTTTACGGTTTTCTTAGATACAATAACAGCAAATCTGCCCTCTGGGCCATTGTGTATTGCTTTTTTAATAAGAAAATGGGGTGTATGTACAGAAGAGGCTTTTTTGTAATATTCATTAAAAAACAAGTCTGGTATGCGTTGTTTTTTAGAAATCATAGACAGTATAGTGGTATTATACTGATAATTTAGCTCGTCCTTTTTGACGTCTTTTAGCTAAAACCTTACTTCCTGTTTTTGAGCGTGATCGTACCAAAAAACCGTGAGTTACGGCTCGTTTTTTCTTTTTAGGTTGGTATGTTTGTGACATGGCGACAGTATAGCACATTATTTATTTTTATCAACCCAAACAAAAAAGTTGGTTATTTGTCTAAAAACGACTTACCCACAATATCCACAACATATACACAGTTGTATTTTTTTTACATAGACTTAAAAACAAGTATAATATCTTCATGCATGAATATAAACAACTCTGGGACAGATGTTTACTAGCACTGGAAGGGGAAATACCTAAAGCAACTTTTAGCACTTGGTTTAAAAACACAATGCTTATAAACAAAGAAGACGGTGTTGCGACCATTGTTGTACCAAGCGACTTTGTTAAAGAATGGCTTTCTACTAAATTTCATAAAATAATACTTAAAAACCTTATATCTCAGAGCGATGATATAAAAAACATAGAATACACTGTTGGTAAAGTAC
>JBPCTC010000038.1:0-2718 GCA_051006535.1 Minisyncoccia bacterium | reverse complement strand
ATTATATGGTGTTCTTCGTTGTAACGAGAACGTTCGTCGCCTTCGGCAACTATTTCAGTTTCTTCTTCACCTTCTGCAACATGTCGAACAACAGTGTCGTCGACAGTTATTTTAACTTGGTAGAAACTAGTAGTACCGTCGTCCATGTTAAATTTACATCGTACTATTTGGCCTTTTTTACCGTATTCTTTTTTATAAGCTGCCGCTAAAGAATGTTCTATTGCTTCTAATATTTTTTCTTTAGGTATTTTCTTTTCTTGTTCCAATTGGTCCATTGCCAATTTCATTGTTTTCAAATCAAACATATATTTAATTGTTATTTAATTTTTTAATAAAAATGCCCGGAAGCGGTGGCTAACGGGTAATATGTGGAGTGTAGCATACATTATATATGTATGCAAAATAACCCTACCCGCATTTCATATTGCCTCCTCTTACTGTAAGGGGAGGAAGGGTGGGGTTATTATTTTTAAAGACTTGACAAATTCTTTAGTTTTGCTAAACTGTAGTAAATCACCTAGTTACCCTGATCTAATGTCCAAGTTGCTGTTTATTCAATAGTAATTTCGATCAAAAAATAGACAGGGAAAAATCCCCCACCTCGGCAACACCAAAGCTGGCCAGTAAAAAATTCAGGTAAAATGTGGGGCAAAAATCCGTTTTCTACCAGCTAATAAGCGACCGGTAGGCAACCCCCCGAATTAATTTTCGGGGGTTTTGTATTTTTACTCCTCTCTTATCAATGGATAAAACCCCTAACCCCCTTATCAAGGGAGGGGTCTGTTTTCATTCCTTTATTATACCTACATTTTATGCTAAATTACTTTTATGCAATCAAATGAAATTCGTAAAAAGTTTTTAGACTTTTTTGCTAAACGTGGCCACGCTATTATACCGTCAGCGTCACTAGTACCTGAAAACGACCCTTCGGTGCTTTTTAATACTGCTGGTATGCAGCCACTTGTTCCATATCTAATGGGTGCAAAACACCCTATGGGTACACGCATTGCTGATGTACAAAAATGTGTACGTACGGGCGACCTAGACGACATTGGTGACAACAGACATTTTTCTTTTTTTGAAATGATGGGCAACTGGTCTTTGGGCGACTACTTTAAGGAAGACGCCATAAAATGGAGTTACGAATTTTTAACTGACAAAACTGAAGGTCTTGGGCTAGACGCAAACAGACTTGCTGTAACAATTTTTGAAGGCGACGAAAGTGCACCACTTGATACAGAGTCTAAACAAATATGGATGTCTTTAGGTATACCAGAAGATCGTATTTATGCATTGCCAGCAGATGACAACTTTTGGAGCCCGGGCGACAATGGCCCATGTGGCCCATGTTCTGAAATGTTCTATGACATGGAAGAAAAATTTGTTGGAAAAGTTTTAAGTAAAGACGAATTTGTAGAACAAGTTAAAGCAGAAAACTTTATTGAAATCTGGAACGACGTTTTCATGGAATATGAAAAGAAAGACGGAAAGGTGGTAGGTAAACTAGCACAGAAAAATGTAGACACTGGTGCAGGGTTGGAACGTATAACAGCTGTAATGCAAGGTAAAAAAACTGCGTATGAGACGGATATTTTAAGTGGTGTTATAGAAAAAATAAAATCGGAATCTAAAAACTATAATGAAACATATGGTCGCATTATAACTGACCATTTACGTACAGCATTGTTCATGACAGCAGATGGTGTATTTCCTTCAAACAAAGATCGAGGTTATATTTTGCGCCGCTTGATTCGTAGAGCCACAGTACGTTCTTTGAAATTAGAATTTTCTGCTACAGTTGTTGAAGATATTTTAAAAATGCTTGTAGAAAATTACAAAGAAGTTTACTCAAATATAACTGAAGAAAAAAATATTGAAATAATAATTGCAGAAGTTATTAAGTTTAAAAAAACAGTTGAAGATGGTTTAAAAGAATTTGAACGCGGTGTGGACCCGTTTGTACTAGCAACAACATACGGCTTTCCTATAGAACTAACAGAAGAACTTGCAAAAGAAAAAGGTATAACAATAGACCGTGCAAAGTTTGATGCGCAAATGAAAGAGCATCAAAAACTTTCTCAGTCTGCTTCCGCCGGTATGTTTAAAGGTGGTTTAGCAAATACAAACGAACAAACCATAAAGCTACACACCGCGCACCATTTAGTTTTAGCAGCGTTACAAGTTGTGTTAGGCAAGTCTGTTAAACAGCGTGGCAGTAACATTACCGAAGAACGTTTACGTATAGACTTTGCTTTCGACAGAAAACTAACAGACGAAGAAAAGAAAAGGGTAGAAGACTTGGTAAACGGTTGGATAGCACAAAGTTTACCTGTTATTCGTCGTGAAATGCCAAAGACTGAAGCCGAGGCACTGGGTGCAGAAATGGAATTCGGTGCCAAGTACCCAGATGTGGTTAGTGTCTATGAAATAAGTGCTTCAACACCCACCCCTCCGCCCTCCGGGCACCTCCCCTTAGCAGGGCAGGAAAAACTACAAAGAGGGGTTATTAGTCTTGAATTCTGTGGTGGGCCACATGTTACAAACACATCTGAGATCGGCCATATAACAATAGGTAAAGAAGAAGCTGTTTCACAAGGAGTTCGCCGTCTAAAAGCAACACTTGGCTAATGTTACACAGAACAAATATAAAAACTTGGAAGTTGAACTTCCAAGTTTTTATATTTGTTTACACCTTTCTATTTTCGTGTACTATATATG
>JBPCTC010000037.1:0-11030 GCA_051006535.1 Minisyncoccia bacterium | reverse complement strand
CGAATACAAGACTCGCGAAATAGCTCGCCGTTGGTTGTCTATATCAAAAAAGATCAGTAAAAACCCACTGGGTGAATGGGGTAAAGCAGACAGTACCAATGTTAAAACTCGTGGTATACGCGACTATGCATACCTAGTAATGCGCAAACACGGTAGCCCAATGCACTTTCGCGAAGTTGCAAAAGCTATAGCCGACACATTTGGTAAAAAAACTCATGTTGCAACTTGCCACAACGAACTTATAAAAGATAAACGTTTTGTACTAGTTGGCCGTGGTGTATATGCACTAGGTGAATGGGGCTATACTGCAGGTGTTGTGCGTGAAGTTATAAGGGAAACATTAAAGAAAAACGGCCCAATGAACAAAGAAGACATTGTGGACGCAGTTATGAAAGAACGTTACCTTAAGAAGAACACGATTCTAGTAAACCTAACAAACCCAAAATACTTTAAGAAAACCAAAACAGGACAATACACATTAGCTTAAAACAAAAAACCGCCAATGAGGTGGTTTTTTGTTTTATTGCACCACCCTCCTACACTAAAGTTTCGGGAGGGTAGGCATTTTAAAAATTACGAGGCAAGACCTCGTAATTCTTTTCAAAATTTATATATCAATGTTATAATATAAAAATGAATTCAAAATCTTTTAAGGGAATTACTAATGTGGTAATTATACTAGTTGGTGTCCTTATTATTGCAATATTAGTTGGGTTTTTTAGGGTTTCAAGGCCTTTTAGTAATATAAAAATAACAAGACCTGAATCTTTTACATTAAAAACATTGTTACTTAATGGAACAAATAATTCTAGCTTCTTAACGGGTGCATCAGAAAACTGTGATATAGCTATTACTTCTCCACAAACTGGTGCAGAAGTTTCAAATATTATAACCATAAGTGGTTTGTACAGAAACTGTGGCTGGAACAATACAGACCAAAATAATTTCAATAACAAGGCAACAATAGGTACAGTCATCGAGTTAGACGGTAAGGGTAATAATTTAATAAACCCACTAACTATAACTTCAAATATACCAGAAAGTTTTACAACAACACTTGGACTTATACGACCCAGCCAAACAAAAGAAATTGTTATTATTTTACGTAACAACGACAACCAACAACCGATACTGTTACAAGTTCCTGTTACCATTAGGTAGTAATATGTAGTACAATGTTTTTATGGACACAACTTCGCTTGTTTTAAAAAATGCATTTATGTTTATATACAACACTGCACACTTATGGGCACCAGTAGTGTTGGTTATTGTGGCATTTCGTGTATGGTTGTGGTATGTACGTGAAGCTTTTTTTCAAACACTGTCATGGACAATTCTAGAATTTAAAGTACCCCAAGAAATACACAGGTCACCCATGGCTATGGAAATGGTTCTGACAAATGCGTTGTACCAAGGTGGTGGTTTAGGTAACTGGTTAAAACAATACTGGAACGGCGAACAACCCATATGGTCTTCGTTAGAAATTGTTTCTATAGAAGGTCGTATACATTTTTTTGCGCGCATACCAACAAAATACAAAGAAATCGTTCAGTCACAGATGTACGCGCAATACCCCCAAGTAGAAATATTTGAAGTAGCTGACTACACAAAAGCTGTTCCTGATTACAAACCAGACGGCACAATAGATGTTTTTGGTGGAACACTAGCTTTTGACCCTAAAGCTGATGGTAAAAAAGACCCTTGGCCAATAAAAACATACATAGACTACGGACTAGACAAAGCCGTTGGTTTGTTAGAAGAATCCCAGAAAATAGACCCCCTAATACCCATGATCGAATGGATGGGTTCGTTAGGTAAAGGCGAACAAGCTTGGTTTCAAGTTATAATAAAACCGGCTGAACTAAAACGTTTTGAAGTAGAAGTTGCCGACAAAAAAGACCCGACCAAAAAAGTCAAAGAAATGTCAAAGTGGACAAAAGTAGCTGAAGAAGAAATAAAAGCTTTTAAGGCAAAATTTGTAGACAAAGAAGGCAAACCACTAACAATGTCTGAACAAGACAGACGTATACTAGCGTCCTTGGAACGTAACGCTACAAAATTAGGCTTTGATACAGGTATAGTTTATGTCTATGTTGCTAACAAAGAAAACGTAAACAAAAACCAATCTGGAAACTTTGGTAACGTTATACGCCAATACAATTCTTTAGAACTAAATAACTTTAAACCTGTGGGTATGACAGGTGGTAAAGACTTCGTCTGGGAAGACTTACAAGGTAAGGTGCCACACAAAGGTAAGAAAAATTTGTTAAAACTAGCCAAGTCACGCGACTATTTCTACCCACACTTTGATTTTAAAGAATTTAAACATTACGTTACCGAAATAAAGCCAAAACTAGCTCCGATGGTTTTAACCACAGAAGAAATAGCTACTATTTACCACTTACCAGGTAAAGTTTCTGAAACACCTACATTTAAACGTATAGAATCTAAGAAAGCTGAAGCTCCTGCAAATTTGCCATTTTAATGTTACAATATTAAGAATGGACACACCACAGGAAACTGTTATAAATAAAAAACCAAGAAGAAAATTAACTTTCTTGGTTTTTTGCATTATTATAATAGTCTTTATATGGCAGTATTTTGTTCCACCAACTAACTTTACTGGCCCGGTGGTTATAACAGTTAGCCCTCGCGAACCTCTTTCAACCATAAGTAAACACTTAGAAGAAAACCATGTTATTAAGTCTGCCAGACTTTTTGAAATATTTGTTATATCTAGTGGTGGTGAAAAACGCATAACCACAGGCGACTATTTTTTTGACAAACCTCTAACACTACTAAATGTGGTTAGTCAGTTTATAAACAACGACTTTGGTGCAGACAGAATACGTATAACAATACCTGAAGGCTTTACCCGGGCCGACATTGCTAAACTTTGTGAACAAAAACTTCCACACTGTAGTAGTACGCGTTTTATGGAAAAAACAAAAGACTTGGAAGGTTATTTGTTTCCAGACACGTACCTTATATTTCCAACACGGGGCGAAGATGAATTGATCAAAAAAATGCAATCTAATTTTTCTAAAAAAACAGAAAGTTTGTTTACAAACTTAACAAAATCAAAAATAGACCAAGTTGTTACATTGGCGTCCATCGTAGAACGTGAAGCTGTTGGTGCAACAGACAGTTCTGTAATAGCCGGTATTTTATACAACAGACTAAACAAAAACATGCCTCTACAAGTTGACGCACCTTTTTACTTTTTATTAGGCAAATCAAGTAGTGAATTAACCATAAAAGACTTAAAAACAAACTCGCCATACAACACATACATTAACACTGGTTTACCACCTACACCCATATCAAACCCTGGACTAAGTTCTATAAATGCTGTTTTGAAAACAGAAAAAACTGACTACATTTACTACTTGCACGACTTAAACGGTGTAGCACACTACGCAAAAACTTATGCAGAACACTTGAAAAATAAGAAAAAATATATACAATAGCAAGATATTATAAAGAACCAACACAATGAAAAAACACAATTTAGCATTTATAGACGTAGAAACAACAGGATTTAGTCCTGACACACACGAAATAATACAACTTGGTTGTGTTATTGCTGAACAAGTTTGGGAAAACGGTGTATTAACTTTAAAACATATAGACGAATTTGAATACAAAATACGTCCTGAACACATAGAAACAGCAGACGCCCAAGCTTTACGTGTAAACGGTTACGATGCCGGCGAATGGATATTTGCTTATGGTCTATCAGAAACTATGAAAATGTTTGATGCTAAAGTAAAAGACTGCATATTTGTAGCCCACAATGCATGTTTTGATTTTTCTTTTATAGATAAAGCTTACCGTATCGTTGGTATGGAAAGTTCAATGCATTTTCATAAACTAGACACCATATCTATGGCATTTACACGTTTTTATAACGATGAAACAGTTGAAAAGTATTCTTTACGCAACCTATGCGAAAGGTTTAATATTAAAAATAGCAATGCGCACACAGCACTAGCAGACGCACGCGCACTGATGGAACTATACCCACACCTTATTAATGCTAAGTAAAATATTTAAAAAACAAAATATACAGAACAAAAAAGTTTTTGTTGGTATGTCTGGTGGTGTAGACAGCTCTGTTTCTGCAGCACTGCTTATTGATGCTGGTTACGATGTAACTGGCGTGTTTATACGTACATGGCAACCAGACTTTATACAGTGTACCTGGCGCGACGAACGTCGTGACGCTATACGTGTATGTGCACACCTGGGTATACCGTTTCTAGAATGCGACGGCGAAGCAACATACCGCGATGCTGTGGCTATGTACATGATAAACGAATACAAAAACGGTCGTGTACCGAACCCAGACGTAATGTGTAACAGGGAAGTAAAGTTCGGTGTTTTCTGGGAATTTGCACAAGCACATGGAGCTGACTATATTGCCACTGGACACTATGCACAAATCAACCAAAAACCCCAGGTGCTGAACACCTGGGAATTTACCAGGTGTTCAGCGCCTGGGGAAACACGACTAATCCGTGGCGTAGACCCAGCCAAAGACCAAAGTTACTTTTTATGGACACTAACAAACGATGACCTGGCACATACATTGTTTCCGGTTGGGCATTTACCAAAATCTGAAGTTCGTAAACTAGCAGAAAAATACAATATTCCTGTTGCAACCAAAAAAGACAGTCAGGGTGTGTGCTTCCTTGGAGAAATAGATATGAAGGAATTCCTGCAACATTATATAAAAACTGAAAACGGAAATGTTTTGGACACTACAGGCAAAGTTATAGGCCACCACGACGGTGCACTACTGTATACATTAGGCGAAAGACATGGCTTTACTATTACAGAAAAGACCGACCACGACAAACGTTACTATGTTGTAGCCAAAGACATTCCTAATAACACCATTACTGTTTCTGACAAACAAAATGAAACAGTTGGACAGTCTACATATATACCTATAATTCGCACTATATGGCGTTCTAACATACTTATACAAAATACTTATACTGCTAATATTAGATACCATGGCGAAAATTTGCCTTGTAAAATAGAATTAAAAAATGAAACAGAAGCTGTAATAGTATTTGAAAACCCAGTTCTTGTTGCCCCCGGCCAGTCTATTGTTGTTTATAGTGGCGAAGTTTGTATTGGTGGGGGTATTGTTGCATAAACTTATTACACCATATTTTATAAAAAACAAGGCAAGACCTTGTTTTTTTATGTTTTAAATTTTTTGTGATATAATTTACACATGGAAAATTTTTTAGATGTAACAACGCTTTTAGTTATTAGCAAGCTTGGTTTGGCTGTAATATTAGGCACCATTATAGGTATAGAACGCCACCTAGCACACAAAACTGCTGGTATGCGCACATATGCCATGGCGTCTATGGGTTCTGCTTTGTTTATTATTATATCTACTGTTATTGCCAGTCAGTACCAAGGCGTAACAAACTTTGACCCATTACGCTTAGCAGCCCAAGTTGTATCTGCTGCTGGCTTCCTTTGTGCAGGCTTAATTGTTATACGTAACAGCGATGTGTCTGGACTAACTTCGTCTGCCGGACTATGGGTTTCTATTGGTATAGGTATGGCATGTGGCTTTGGACTTTTCCGTATAGGTATAATTGCAACTTTATTTACTTTGTTTATACTTATTGCACTACATACAGTAGAAAAATACGTTAAACCTTACCCAACACCACAAGACTAAATTTACAAAAATAATCTGTATATAATTCATGAATAACAAAACCAAACTGAAAACAGAATGGGACTTAACTTTACTTTATAAAAGTATTTCTGACCCACAGATAGACGCAGATGTAAAAGCAATAGAAAAAGCATGTGCAGATTTTAATAAAAAATACAGTAAAAATAATTCATACGCAACAGACAAAGCATTGTTACTAAAGGCTTTAAAAGACTACGAAAAAACTTTAACTATTGTCGGGTCTTCTAAGCCATACATGTATCTAGCCTTTATTCGTGATATTGATGCTAATAACACAAAAGCTGAATCTAAACGTAATCTAGTATTACAAAATATTACTAAATCCATGAATAAAATGGTATTTTTTCCACTGCAATTAGGTAAAATACCTTCTACTTTGCAGAAAGAAATTATTTTGAATGTTAACTTTAAACAATATAATTATTTCTTAAAGGATCTGTGGAGGAAGTCGTCTCATCAACTTTCTGAAGAAGTAGAAAAAGTTTTATCTTTAAAATCTACTCCTGCACATCAGATGTGGGTAGATGGTGAATTAAAATACCTAAACTCCCAAACTGTTTTAGATAAAAAAGAACTAATTCCTATAACAAAAGCATCTTCACTTGTGCCTGTGTTACCTAAAAAAGAAAGGATAATACTTCATAAAGCAGTGACTGAAAAATTAAAATCTGTAAGTCATTTTGCCGAAGCAGAATTAAATGCTATCGTTGCTGACAAAAAAATCAACGATGATTTGCGTGGTTTTGGTAAACCATATAGTGCAACAGTTCTAGAATATCAGAACGATGAAAAAACAGTTGAGGCACTAGTTAAAGCTGTAACTGATAACTTTCATATTAGTCAACGTTTTTATAAACTAAAAGCTAAAATTCTTGGTTATAAAACACTCGATTTTACTGATATAGCCGCAAGAGGTGGTAGGCTTTCTACATCTTTTAGTTACGAACAGTCTGTAGATATTATTAAAAAAGCATTTGCTAAAGTTGATCCTTATTACGAAAAAGTTTTTAATGATTTTCTAGATCAAGGTCGTATAGATGTATATTCTAAACAAGGTAAACGCTCTGGAGGTTACTGTTGGGGCGGAATAAACGTGCCTACATACATCCTACTGAACTGGTCGGATTCACTTAGTTCTATTACAACACTAGGCCATGAAATGGGTCATGCTATACACGGCGAACTGTCTAAAAAACAACCAATACTTTACAAAGGACACAGTATTGCTGTAGCTGAAGTTGCAAGTACTTTATTCGAAAATTTTGTTTTTAATGAAGTATTTCCAACACTATCTAAAAATGAAAAGGTTACTGCTTTGTTTGAGAAACTTCAAAACAGTATTTCAACTATTTTTAGACAAATTGCATTATTTAATTTTGAAAAAGAATTGCATGCAACAATAAATGAAAATGGTTCTATGAATAAAGAAGAATTGGCTGAACTAATGAATAAGCATCTTATTTCATATATTGGTCCAATTTGCAAACTAACAAAAGACGATGGATTTCTGTTTGTTCGTTGGCCTCATATACGTTATTTCTTCTATGTTTATTCATACGCCCATGGGGAAATAATCAGTACAGCCCTATATAATAAATACAAACAAGACCCTGCATATATAGAAAAAATAAACCAGTTTATGAAGGCGGGCGAAAGCGACACCCCTGAAAACATATTCAAGTCCATTGGTATAGATATAACAAAGCCAGAATTTTTTGTAGATGCGTTAAAGTCTATCGAAGAAGACATTGTAGAATTAGAAAAACTTGTTGCCAAGATTAAAAAATAAATAAAAAAATAAATAAAACGCCCGTAAAGGGTGTTTTTTTATAGAAAACTTATATTTTTTTGTTTAATTATGCTATACTATATGCATTATGGGATTTAGTTTTGGTTCAAAATCAAACACCGTTGCAATATTCGACATCGGGTCTGGTAGTGTTGGTGTTTGTTTGGTTAAAACCTCTGAAGAAAAACCTGACACTAAACCAACTATACTTTTTTCTAAACGTGTTTACATGAAAATAGAAGACGAGCTCAATTTTCCTATATTTCTAGAAACTATGTTAAAAACAGTTGCTGATGCTAGTTCTTTACTTGCAAATTCAGGGTTACAACCACCTAAGACAGTTCATTGTTTTTTGCATACTCCATGGTATGTTTCGCATAGTCGTACTATACACACAGAAAAAAACATACCGTTTACCATAACAAACTCTTTTGTACAACAGGCAATACAAACGGAAATAGATATTTTTCTCAAAAGTGAATTTGTAAACTACAAACCATACAAAGACATGGACATAATAGAAAAATACGCTACAAATTCTAAAATAAACGGGTATTCTATAGAAAACCCTATAGGTAAAAAGGGTTCTATTTTCGACATTTCTATATTTTTATCATTAACACCTAAGAAAATAACAAACGACATAAAGCTGGCTATAGAAAAAAACATATCTCTAGCTGATAGAAACATACATTTTCATTCAAACATATGCGCAACTTACGGCCTAATACGCGACATGTTTATAAATTTACCAGACTACCTTTTAATAGACGTAGGTGGCGAAATAACTGATCTAGCAATAGTAAAAGACAACATTTTAATGCATTCTGCATCTTTTCCTTCTGGCCAAAATACTTTGGTACGTTCTGTAATGCAGGCATATAAATACAACCAACAAGAAGCTTTTGACCTACTTACCAGCACCTTAACAGGCCACATGGACACCACAACAAGCGAAAATTTAGAAGAAGTTGTAAAGCCGGTTAGAAACGAATGGTTAAAAGACTTCCAAAACTTACTAGTTACCTTGTCGAACAATGTTTCTTTGCCACACAACGTTTTTCTTGTAAGCGAAAGTAGCTTAACACTATGGTACACAGACTGTGTAAAACGCGAAGAATTTAGCCAATATATGTTAACAGAAAAAAAGTTTTCTGTTACAGCATTTGCAGCACCGTCGGTATATGAATATTGTGAATTTGAAAAGAATATTTCGGAACATGACTACGCACTAATAGTATATACACTGACAATTAACAAGCTACACAAATTTTTAACAGCATGATAATAACTGACATAGTAAAAAACACAACTAAAAAAGAGGTTTCTATAAGTTCTTTTGTCGACAAAGGGCCTTTGAAGTCGTACGAACCTTTAGATCAAGAAATATTTGAAGAAAAAAAACATTTAAAACGCAACCTATGGTTTTGGTTATTTATTATGGTTATTAGTATTAGTGCTGGTGTATACATATGGCATAAATTTAGTAGTGCAACCGTGCGTGTACAGACCGAGGAGGTGCCTTATGCATTTACAAAAACACCTTTTACAGCAACAAGAAACGGCACAGAAGGGTCAGTGCCTTTCGAAGTTATGGTTGTAGAAGATGTATACAAACAAACCATAAATTATGGCACAAAAAACGTTTCGACAAAAAAATCTAAGGGTTCTATAGTCGTACAAAATAGTGCCAGCCCTAAAAAAATAAGCCTTAAAAAGGGTAGTATTGCTATAAGTAACACAGGAATGCGTTATGTTGTAGTAAACGGGGCAAACATACCCGGGTACACAAAAAAAGGCACAACAATAAATCCTGGTTCTGCAGAAGTTGTGGTAGAAGCTGAAAAAAACGGCATAGAATACAACACAAATAATGCGACTTTTAGCTTTCCTGGCTACAGTAACAAAACAAACACCCTAACAGGTAAAACTTTAGGTTTGGGTATAGTGGGTGGGGCAAATGGCAATATGTATACTATGTCTGATGAAGAATTTAATACAATAACTGAAAATATACAAAATTCAGCTAAAAATAAAATTTTTATAAAAGCTAACGCAGAAATACCTCCTGGTTATAGAATCTATAAAAATGCAGTTGTATATAACACAGACCCTATAACAGGAATCAGAGAAAGCGCGACAGCAGTTCGTGAAATAACTCAAAACACCACACTTACAGCATATCTTTTCAAAGACAGGGATATAGAAAAATATATATTCGAAAACAGCGACCATGCCCTAAAAGAACCTTTATATACGGTATCTAACATAGACCAATCCGACATAACACTAATAAACCAGCCAGCCGACCCTAAAAACACTACAACACTGTCGCTACAGTTTACCGGAAACGGAATAATAAAATGGGGCTTAGACGAAAAAGCTTTGGTGCAGTCACTACTGGGTGTTCAAAAAAAGTCAGTGGACACTATTTTTGCTGGTTTTAAAACCATAGATACATCAACTGTAACAACAAATCCATGGTTTGAAAGGAACTTACCAACAAGTATAGAAAAGATTCGTGTGGACATACAGAATTAATACGTGTATACTATAAATACATACATGAGTAATTCAAAAGAAGAAACCGTAAAAGGTATTGTAATCGAAGCCTTGCCAAACACCATGTTTCGTGTAGATGTTAACGGCACCATTATTACCGCATATCTTGCTGGTAAAATGCGCTTTAACCGAATCAAGGTTATGGTGGGCGATAACGTAGAAATGCTACTAGACCCATATGGGGGTAAGGCAAGGGTTGTCAAAAGATTATAAATAGTATATACTAGGCCATACAAGTTTAAGGCCAGTTTTTGCCTTTTTCGTGGCAACAGTATAATTCGAAAATACTGTTGTAAATTAAGGCATTGCATTAAATAAGTCAAAATATGAAAATAAAAGCATCAGTTAAAAAAATATGTGAAAAATGCAAAATGGTAAAGCGTGCAGGCCATTTGCATATTATTTGTTCGAACCCTAAACATAAACAAAAACAATAAAAATATATGCGTATAGTCGGTATAACAATCCCAAATGAACAACGTCTCGAGTATGCACTAACTGCCGTATACGGCATTGGTTTGTCTCGTTCACGTAAAATCCTTGACCAGGTAGGTATAGACCGTGGTGTAAAGGCTACAGATCTATCTATAGAACAAGAAAACCAAATTCGTACACTTGTAGAAGGTCATAAAATAGAAGGTAACCTAAAGCGTGAAGTTGCTTCAAACATAAAACGTTTGAAAGACATCAAATCTTACAGAGGTACCCGCCACATGAAAAAACTACCTGCTCGTGGGCAACGTACTAAAACAAACTCTCGTACAATTCGAGGAAACGTCCGCAAGACAATGTCAAGTGGTAAACGTAAGACAGAAAAAACATAAGATAAAAATATATGGCAACTAATACTAAAACAAAAAAAGATACTGGCCGAGTTAGTAAGGCACCTAAGAAAAAACTTGCTGAAGGTACACTACATGTGGAAGCTACTTTCAACAACACAAAGGC
>JBPCTC010000036.1:0-7437 GCA_051006535.1 Minisyncoccia bacterium | reverse complement strand
ATTTAACCCTATACGCGAACGACTGTCTCCGAAGTTTATAACTTCATGGACTTCAGCTTCATGGTCGTACAACATTGGCATAAGAGGACTAACATATGTAGTCGGTGTAATTATAGTTGCATTTACCCATGGTTCCATAACCTTGGCCACTTGCCCGTCGTTCGGAAACATTATAGGTGTGTAAACTGTTTCTTCTTTTGCTGGCACACCAGGCGACGCCTTGTATGTAATAACATATGTTATAGAAGGTGTGGTTACAATTAGTTCTAAACTAAATTCGCGTCTTAAACGTTCAGTAATAATTTCTAGGTGTAACATTCCTAAAAAACCACAACGAAAACCTCGGCCCAATATGCCTGAAGTTTCTTCTTCATGAGAAAAAGATGAATCAGACAAACGCAACCTATCTAAAGCTTTTTTAAGTTCTGGAAAGTCGTCTTGCGACTCTGGGTAAACAGACGCCCACACTACAGGACTAGGTTTAAAATAACCCGGAATAAGGTCCATTGGTTTTCGGGTAAATGTAATAGTATCACCCACTGAAGCTATGCCTGGTTTTTTAATACCAGTTACCATATAGCCTATTTCTCCCATACCAAGTTCTGGCAAAGCTTTTTCTGTTGGCACAAATGTACCAACTTCTAGTGGACTAAACTGTTCGCCAGAAACACCAAACACAAGGCTGTCGCCTTTTTTAAAAGTTCCATCTATAACACGCACATAAACTATGACACCACGGTGGTTAGAATACTGAAAATCAAAAACAAGCGCGCGACCAGTGTCTGAAGCAACAACACCTACTGGCGCTGGGACTGTTTCTATTATTTTTTGTAATAATTCAGTTACCCCCTGACCAGTACGACCAGAAACAAGTAATATTGTGGCCGGGTCTATTTCAAGTAAATTTGCAACTTCAGCACGAACATCGTCTACACGGGCTAACGGTGAATCTACTTTAGACAAAACTGGTATTATAGTTAAACCAGATTCGCGGGCCATGCCTAGTGTGGTCAGTGTTTGTGCTTGTACACCCTGGGTTGCATCTACTAACAATATAGAACCTTCTACAGCTTTTAGTGCACGTGACACTTCATATGAAAAGTCTATATGCCCAGGCGTATCGATAAGGTTTAATTCGTAGACTGGACCACCCAAAACAGGCGCATATTCCATACGCACAGGTTGCATTTTTATAGTTATACCACGTTCACGTTCTAGTTCCATTTGGTCTAAAACCTGGTCGCGCATGTCACGAGCCTGTATGGTACCCGTAACCTCTAACATACGGTCGGCTAATGTAGATTTACCATGGTCTATATGGGCAATTATTGAAAAGTTTCGAATTCGACTTACATCCATGCGTTGTATCTTAGCAGAAAAACAGGTTTTTGACCATTAAAATAAAAACTCTGCAAAAATTTATTTTACAATTCTTATCTTCTTCCAAAGTGGCACTATATGTTTATTTTTTGTAAACATTAACAAAACTGACCACAACAAACCACCTACTAGACCAACAACTAAAATTCGTGCCAATTCAGTTTTAGCAGATATTACAGATGGTACCAAACTATAAGACATATGTAGCCCACCATACAACACAACTGCAAGTAATATTCCAGCACCCAGCACATCAGCACGGTGGTTTAAAATAGACTTTATACCATAACGAGGAAAATGCTTTTTAATAGAAACATACATTAGACCAAGGTTTACATATTCACCTACTGTATACGCTAATGGTAAGACTATCATGTTTGCATGGGGTAAACCACTTATACCAAATAAACTTGTAAGCATTAAAACAAATTTAGGCATGTACAAGGTGGCTTGATACCCAACATATATCAAAGCTACTAGCGCAGCAGCAGATACACTGTTTACTATAAGCGGTTGTTTTGTGTTACCTACTGCATAGTACATACGAATTAAAACATACAGTATGCCCTGTGTAGCCAAAGATAAAACAAATATACCAAGTGCTGCACCTGTAACACGCGCATGTGCATAAGTAAACTTATATGAACCTAAAAATATATATACTATTTGTGTACGAAATATAAAAAACACAATAGACGCAGGTAAAGACCAAAAGAATATTTTATCTGTTACATTATGGGCAGTATTATAAAAATTTTCATGTGCGTTTTCAGCATGAGATTTTGCTAAATGCGGGAACGAAGCAACAGCAAAAGACAAACCTATCATAGATACAGGCACCATTTGTACAGTTAAAGCAAAAGTAAACAAAGATACCGAACCAACCCCAAACTTTGAAGCGAATGAGACTATCCATATTAAGACTAAACTATTCAAAGACAATGCAATGGTACGTGGTATAGCCTGCATAAAAACAGTTTTAATTGTGGCCCAAGAATATTTTTGAAAACTCGGGAACAAATTATGTTTTTTAACAGCTGGTATTTGTAGTGCCATGTGTCCAACAGCACCCAAAACCACACCCCATGCTAAACCAGCCAAACCAAAATACGGAAACAAAACCATTACACCAAAAACAATACCTAGGTTATATACCAAAGGCGCACAAGACCATAATGCATATTGTTTATAATATTGTGTAACGATACCAAATATATTTGAAAACCCTAAAAACACTGGCGACAGTAACATTATACGACTTATAGAAACAAGTGTTTTTATATCTACAGCACTATATTGTGGTGCAATTATTTTTGCTATATACGGCATTGCAAAAAAAACTACAACAGATACACACGCAATTAACAGTGCAAAAAAAGACGCCATGTCAGACAGAAACTTTTTTGCATTTATACGATTTTCATCTTCTTTTAAATGGTTAGCCAAAAATGGCAATAATATTGTTACTGAAACAAGTGTTGCAATACTATTAAACAAAAAGTCTGGTATACGAAAAGCAGTATAATAAATATCTAAAATTTGTGTTGGACCTAAAACATGAGCCAACGATCTGTCGCGGACAAAACCCAGTAGTTGAGTAAGTAAACCCAGCAAACTTATAACCAATGCTGCCTGGCCAATATCGGTAAAGCCTTTATGTATAAATGCAGTTATTCGCTTCACAGTAATTTATTTTTTATTTTTAGTTTCGACTTTTTTAGAATCTGTATTTGTAGAAACAACAGGTGCAGGGTTTTTAGATTGTTGTATTTTTTCTTTTAGATCTTTGAAATCCGCATTGTCTGGACTAAGTTTTAAAAGAGCGTCTACAATAGTTGTTGCTTCTTCTGTATTGCCGTTTTTGATATCAGCCTGAGCTAGTAGGTAGCCAGTATTTTGGTTTGGAGACAAAGTAAAAGCTGTTCTAAAGTCATTTGTAGCATCGTTAGGGTTACCTGTTTGACTTAACAAAACACCACGAGAAACATACAGGTCTGCAACAGTTGGGTTGTATTTTATAGCTTGACTTAGTTGGTCTATGGCACCCTTATAGTCTTTGTCATTAAAAGCCATCTGAGCTTTAAGTTGATATGCAGCTATATAGTCTGGTTTTAGTTCCAAAGATCTGTTTATAAATTCGTTTGTTGCTTGCATGTTTTTATTTGCTAATTCTAAACGAGCTTGAGCCAACGGTACAGCTGGTGAATTTGGTACATAATAAGCAACTTTTTCATAAGACGTAACACCGTTTTTATATGGTTCACCCGCCATTTGTAAACTAGTTGCGGTTTCAAAGAATTGACCTAAAGCTAACCAGTTGCTGTAGTTTTCTGTGTCTATAGAAACAGCTTTTGTGCCACTAGTTTGTGCAGCATTTACCAAGGCTTGAACTGTAGACTGTATTGTAGATGGGTCTTTAGATTCAGATATCAAAGTACCGACTTGTGACAAATACAAAGAAGAAAGTGTTCTATAGTATACGTCGTTTTTCTGTTCTAATTGTATTGCTTTGTTTACATAGTTTTGAGCAGATTCAACAGATGTAGCTTGTGTACCTTTTGTAAAATAAACAACAGAAACAACTTTTACAACAGAAAAATACAAACTAACGATGGAACCTATCATAATACATACCAACAACAGTATGGCAAAAAAACTATTTCTAGGGTCTTTGAGGTATGTATTTGTAGAAACTTCTATAACATTACGAGAAACGAGTGCACCTATAAACAAAGTTGTTGTGGTAAAAGCCAGCACGAACACAGTAATGTTTGTTGATATAAACATATGTGTTACCCACAAAAATGCAGATATAAAGAATGTTGTTACTAATGCACTGTCGAAAAATTCGGTTTTTAACTGTGCTAATAAAACACGAATACCTGTAACAAAATATATAAAGAAGAAGAACACCCAAGCAATAAAACCAAGAATTCCAGTTGTAACAAGCGCTGTTAATACTGAACCAAATCCACTTGAAAAAACAGTGTCCCAATAGACGGTATTATTTATGCCTACTGGCTTGAACCGCATCCATGCTTCTGAAAAACGGTTTGGACCAACCCCAACTATTGCATGTGTTATATTACTTGATTCACCTTTGTATATATCTACTGTTGCTGTTGCTGAAGGTTGTACAAAGTCACTTACAAAACCAAGTTTTGTACTTAGAACAGAACCAACAAAACTATTACCAACAGTAAACAAAATACAAACAACTACTATCAAAAATGCTGTTACTGGTAAACGATGTTGCTTTTCTGTGTTTTCTATTTGACCAGGCTTGTGTGACAAAGACACTGTATATACAAAAAATAACAGCGCGAAAGACCCAACTATAATCCAAAGTGCTGGTATGTTTACCAATGCTAGTACTAGTAGTCCCATAACAATTGTTAACCAACGTCCGATGCTTTTTATTAAAGTTCTACCACCTAATGCACTGTAGCACATAGACAACATAACAACAGTTGCAGAAACAACACCGTAGTCTGTCCAAGAGCCAGCCACTGTACCACCAGAAATACCTTTAAAGATAGATACAAAATAAGGGTACTTACCTAAAAACAAAGACGCGACGACAACCAAAAAAGACGCAATAAATGATACGTATATACCAGAAACTATACGGTTACGGTATTTTTCGTTGCTGGTATGCTGAATACCCATAAAATACAACAAAGCCAAAGAAACAATGGAAGCCAAGCTACCCATTTCAAAAGAAAGACCAAAAACAGACTTGTAAAAAGATGGAGAAAAAACAGCAGATATAGCTGTAGTTAAAACTATTAACAAAACAGCAAGATTTATTCTGGTTTTAGGGAAAGAAAGTTCTCCGTCTACGAAACGTGCTATAGCATAAGCCAGCACTGAAACAGTTACACCTATAGTAAGCAATGCACCTTTTACAGAAAACAAGTTACTTGCAAAATATGGTGTAAAAAATAATGGTACTAATAAAACGGTTGCCATAAAAGCAAAACGTGAAAGCGCGTTCATGCGCAAAAGCAATGTTGATGGTTTCATAACAACAATTATACCACAGTACTATACTGCTGCAATGTTTATAAGTCTGCCTGGTATGTATATTATTTTCTTAATTTCTTTACCCTCTAACCACGCTTGAACTTTTTCATTTTGTAGTGCCATTTTTTCTACATCTGACTGGTTTGCATTAGTTGGTATTGTTATTTCGGCACGGATTTTACCATTTACTTGTATACCTATAGTAACAGTATTAGAAACTATTTTCTTAGGGTCGTGTTTAGGCCACATACTGTTGTGTATACTTTTTTTCTCTCCTAGAATTGACCAAACTTCGTCTGTAATATGCGGAGCAAAAGGTGCAAGTAATTGTAAGAATATTTTATACATATCTACAGACACAACTGGTGCATTTTCAAATTCATTTAAACATATCATTAAACTAGATATAGCTGTATTAAACGCAAAGTTTTCTATGTCTTCAGTAACTTTTTTAATGGTTTTATGTAAAGTTATTTCAGTCGTCACTACGGCAGATAGTAAATTTTCAGAAGTAGCAGAGGCAGAGAACGATTTTGAATGGTCTGACTGAGCGATTTTTGCCGAAGGTGAAAAATGTCGCGAAGAGATCCGAGCCCCTGAAAAATCGTTCTCTGTTGTAGTAACTCTCATACCTAACCTCCAAACACGTTCAATAAACCGACGTGAACCAATTATGCTTTCAGTGTTCCATGGCTGACTTGCAGTAAATGGGCCCATAAACATTTCATATACACGAAGTGTGTCTGCACCAAAAGTTTTTATTATGTCGTCTGGGTTTATAACATTACCCCAACGCTTAGACATTTTACGGCCGTCACTAGCTAATATTAAACCTTGGTTATACATTTTTTTGAAAGGTTCTTCTGTATTTACTACACCAATGTCACGTAAAAACTTGTGCCAAAAACGTGAATACAACAAATGCCCAGTTACATGTTCTGCACCACCCACATACACATCTACGTTTTTCCAATAAGCTATTTCCTTGTCGCCCACCAATACTTTTTTATTTTTTGGGTCCATATAACGTAGGAAATACCAAGAAGACCCTGCCCAACCCGGCATGGTGTTTGTTTCATAACCCTTTGCAGTCCATGCTTTTACACCAGCTAATGGGCCCTCGGCTTTACCTGTAGGTTCGTACGACTTTACGTTTGGTAGCTCTAACGGAAGCTTTTTAACTTCGTGGATTATTCCGTTTTTGTCGCGGTACAGTGGTATAGGTTCGCCCCAGTAACGTTGGCGTGCAAATATTGCATCACGCATTTTGTAGTTTGTTATAACCCGTCCACCAACTGATTTTGTTATTTCGCCTCTTGCGACATCAGAATTCATACCAGTGAATTTTTCAGAATTTATCAACACTCCTTCGCCGGTAAAAGGAATTTCTGTATTTTCTTCTGTACTAGATTTCAAAACTTCTTTAACGTCTATTTTATATTTCTTTGCAAATTCAAAGTCACGTTCGTCGTGCGCAGGTACAGACATAACAGCACCAGCACCATAACTAGTTAAAACATAGTCAGCCACCCACACAGAAACAGGTTCGCCACTAGCTGGGTTTATAGCCTTTATACCCTTTAATTCTACACCAGATTTTTCTTTGTTTTCTGTGCGTTCTTCGTTTGCTTTATTTTTTACTTGGCGTATATATGTTTCTACAACATTGTAGTTTTGTATTTGTGTTTTGTTTTTTTCTATAAAGTCATGTTCAGGTGCTAACACAACAGCTGACACACCAAACAAAGTGTCGGCTCGGGTTGTAAACACAGTTATTTTTTCTGAACTACCTTGTATAGTAAAATCTATTTCTGCACCTTCGCTTTTACCTATCCAGTTGTTTTGTATTGTCTTAATATGTTCTGGAAAATCTACATCTTCTAAACCTTTTATTAGACGTTCTGCATAAGCTGTTATACGCATAGACCATTGGCGTATTGTCATTTTTTCTACTGGATATTCGCCACGTTCTGAAACTTGTTTGCCATCACGTTCAATTATTTCATCATTAGCTAAAACTGTGCCTAATTC
>JBPCTC010000035.1:0-2764 GCA_051006535.1 Minisyncoccia bacterium | reverse complement strand
GGACCGCGTAAACAGTCTCTTGTTTTCAAGACAAGTGCCTTCAACCACTCAGCCACACCTCCAAATATTATCAACACTGTGGTTTATACAGTATCTAGGCTTGCGCCGTTGTGTGTATGTTATACCAAAAAAATACATTTTTTGCAACATCATGACAAATATTAGTTATTCCTATATACTGCAAATATATGCCTAAGATATTCGCCAGCGAACACGTATATTCATATAAACACTATACTTTTGGCTACACAATATATGCACAAAGAATTAACAGTGAACCGATAGAAAATATTTACGAATCTGGTTTTTTACCCTATACAGGAGAATATAAATCTGATATACAAAACTTATACTATATGGCTCGTAGCGCCAGAATACAAACAAAAACATTTACACTTTCAAGCGAAAACAGAAGAATTATTAAAAAATTTCAATCTTATGAATTTATTATAAAAGAATACAACGCTAGCACATTTATAAAAAATGAAGTGATGTTAGAATTTTGTTTGGATTATTTTAACAAACGTCATGGCCCAAACACGATGACCAAAGAAAGACTTGTACGCATACTTAGTTACTCAAAGGAAATCAATATTGTAGAATACACAAACAAAGAAACGCGCAAACCATGTGCATATGTAATAGAAATACAAGGTGAAACTATTTCACATTATTGGTTTAGCTTTTATGACCTGTCACTTACTTATCTTTCTTTTGGAATGTGGCTAATGCTAGATCGCACTATAAACGCACAAAATACTAAAAAACAATATTATTATATTGGAACAGTTTATGGGGACAAAGCTTTATATAAAACAAATTTACCATCTCTTGAATATTGGAACGGACAATCATGGGTAATAAATACACCTTTGTTAAAAAAACGTGCTAGAACTGATTTAGATAGAAATGTAAACCAAATTGACGAATTTAAAGAAATATAATTAAAATATTATGAAATATTCTATACACGATATTCCTGAGATAATAGTTTCATGCCAGTCTAGACCAGACCAACCTTTTTATAATGATGTATCTGTTCTAAAGAAAATGATTGATTCGGTAATACTCGGTGGAGCAAAAGGAGTAAGAATAAACGGTACTGAATTAATTAAATATACCAAAGAAAAACATCCTTCAGTTTTTATAATTGGAACAAAAAAAGTAATCAGCAAAAGTTCACCAAAATTTGGATGGGTAACACCTGACATAAAAAGTGCAAAAGAAATAATTACATGCAAACCACATTCTATTGTAGTAGATGCAAGCGAAAGACTTCACACAAAAGATTCATTGATAGAAATAATTAAAAAAATAAGAAACAATTCACCAGAAATACTTATAGGATGTGATGTGGGTAAATTTAGCGAAGCAAAACGTGCAATAGATAGTGGTGCAGATTTTGTACTTACCACATGCACACAAGCTGAAACAAGAGAAAATCAAACCCAAGAAAAACACATTGCCCTATTAAAACGTCTAGTAAGAAATAAAATTCCGACCGTTGCTGAAGGTGGAATTGAACAAACAAAAGATATACAGATTATTTTATCAACAGGTATACGTTCAGTAGTTATAGGTAAAGCAATAACTGACCCTGTTTTTAATACACAGAAGTTTGTTGATTATTATAAAAAAAATAAAATAAAGATACTACATGATTTATATCAAAAACATTTTAAACAAAAACCGAAGCGTTTAAATAAACTCACACCTCATGCGTCGGACCGAACGTATTTCCTTATTGAAGGAAATAATACAAAAGCAATAGGTACTATAGGAGATAATATTCATGAAAATAAAACTTTTATAAAATTTTCAAAACATCTAAAGAAACAGGGTGTTTCTGTACCAGAAGTACTTATACACGATGTATCACATACTTCATATATTCAAACATTTTGTGGCAATAAGGATTTGTTTAGTATTATTAAAAATAAAAAACAAACACAACACACAAAAATACTAAAGCCCGCAATAGATCTACTTAATGATTTTCAGGTAAAAGGAACCGATGGATGGGATTTTAATAACTGCTACCCATTTAAAGTGTTTGATTCACAAGGAATTAAAAGAGATGTATTTTTATTTACAGAAAAGTTTTTAAAAAATATACCAATAAATTATTCTTCAGTAAAATTAAGAAAAGATATTGAAAAACTTATAAAAGAATTAGAAGACATTCCAGAAAATCAAAAATCTTTAATGCATAGAGATTTTCAATCGAGAAACATACTTGTATATAAAAACAAATACATCTTAATCGATTTTCAGAGCGCAAGAAAAGGACCAATACACTACGACCTAGCAGCACTTCTATACCAATCTCAAGCAAACTACAGCGAAGAAACCAAGCAAGAAATACTTAAATATTTTATTTCTAAAAAAACAAATATTGATTCTGAATTGTTTAAAAAACACTTTTACAATATTGTAGTTGCAAGGATTCTACAAGCACTAGGTTCATATGGTATTACAGGCATAGAACAGAAAAAAGATTATTTTTTAAAAAGTATTCCTTTCGCGCTTATTAATATGAAAGATGTATTAAATCTACTGAATAAACACTACGGAATAAAATACCCTGAAATAGAGTCTATTATAAACAAAATAACAAATTATTATGATACACATTTATAGTTTTTCTTTTATAAAAACCGAAAAAACTCCCCATCCACCACACACATTACAATATGTGTTTGATTGTAGACCAATAAAAAACCCTGGTAAAATTAACGAATTATTTGAAAAAACAGGACTAGAC
>JBPCTC010000034.1:0-6253 GCA_051006535.1 Minisyncoccia bacterium | reverse complement strand
TCGTGAAAGTGAACTTGAAAAAATGCGTGGCGCCGACCCTATAATAGAAGAAATCCTTCGTTACCGTGAACTTCAAAAACTGCTATCTACATATATAGATGTACTACCTCAACTAGCTGGCAACGATGGACGTATACACCCACATTTTAACCAACTAGGCGCAAGTACTGGACGGTTTTCTTCACAAAACCCTAACATCCAAAACATACCAATTAAAACTGAACGTGGTCGAGCAATACGCCACGGGTTTGTTTCTAGTCAGGGTAGTGTGCTTATGTCTTTTGACTATGCACAAATAGAGTTGCGTTTAGCTGCATTATTATCACAAGATACAGAACTATTAGAAATATTTAATAATAACGAAGATGTTCATACTTCTGTTGCTGCGCGCGTGTTCCATGTTGAACCTAAAAATGTAACATCAGATATGCGTCGTAAGGCTAAAGTTATAAACTTCGGAATACTCTATGGCATGGGTGTAAACGCACTAAAAGAAAACCTTGGAACAGACAGAAAAGAAGCCCAAGAATTTTATGATGCATACTTTGCTCAGTTCCACCAACTTGCAACATACCTACAAGCGGTAATTGATTCTGCTAAAAAAACAAGCTACGCACAAACTTTGTTTGGCAGACGTAGGTATTTTCCACTTATGAATTCGTCTATGCCACAAATGCGGGCAATGGCCGAACGTATGGCTATAAATGCCCCAGTGCAGGGTACTTGTGCAGACATTATTAAAATATCTATGGTGTCTATAGACAAAGTTTTGAAAGAAAAAGGCTTAACAAAACATGCTTCTATGTTGTTACAGGTCCACGACGAACTTATATTTGAAGTAGACGAAAAATACACAGACCAAATACACGACATAGTTGTTAGTGTAATGGAAAATTGTATACCAAATGAATTTACAAAAGGCCGTAAGACCGTACCTATTGTCGTTGGCACAGCTATTGCTAAAGACTGGGGTAGTATGAAATAATCTATACTATGAAACCCGAACCCGTAAACATACCTAAAACAGCACACGCTGTTTTAACAGAATCTTATTTAGTTTATGTTATTGTTGCCATACCGGCACTAATAGTGTCTGCTTTTTACCCGACAGCAACAGGGCTTATAGGTTTAATGCCTTTGGGCGTACTTCTTTTGTTATTAGCCCCTATACTTATACTATGGGCTCAAAACGCGTCAGAACATTTTAGAGACAAGAAAAACATAAACGACCTAACACCTTCAGACTTTATGCATGGTCCATATAAATTTATTCGTTTTCCTACACATTTAGGCTTATTTTTACTTATGGTAGGTTTGTCTATTGTTATCGGGTCTTTTGTTGTTTTTTGTGGTGCATTGTTTGCACAGATTATTTCACACCTTGTTTTCTTGCCAAACGAAGACAAGTTGTTAGTAGAAAAATACGGCGACCCATACCGTGGCTACAAAAAAATAGTACGACTTTCTATATAGTATGGTATATGTTGTTTTTAAAACAGAAGACAGAAAAAAGTTATTAGAAAAACACAACAACTTTGTTGCGTCTTTTGTAGACCATAATGAACCAAGTTTTAACTTGAACCAGTATATAGACAGCGTGTCTTTGTTCGACCAAAAAAACCTTTACCAGTTTGTAAACTTTATTTCAGACGGGGGTATAGACATGTTAGTAAAAGATGCTAAACCTATGGTTAGTTCGCCGAATGTTTTTATTTTCCAAGAAACAGACATAACAGAACCACGAAGGAAAAAACTTGAGGCAGTTGGGTTTAATGTTGGTAAAAACACAAATGTAACCAAAAAGTTTTCAAACGAAATCTTTGCATTGTCTGACGCTATATATGCACGTGACAAAAAAAATGCATGGGTTACTTTTCAAACCTTGGTAAAAAAGTTTGCTACTGAAGAAATACACGGAACTATTTTGTGGGCAATAAAAATGATGCGCGTACATATGTATGCTAGCGATCTAGATATAAAACCTTTTGTTGCAAGTAACGCTAGTTTAGCAAATAAAAAATACACATCTACAGAAATAGACACCATGCATAGACAACTAGTTCGTATGTACCACGATGCACATAATGGTAAAATAGATTTTAATATTACATTAGAAAAATGGTTGCTTTGTTTGTAAAATAAATATTTTGAAACATAAAAAAACCGCTTTGCGGTTTTTAAAATTGATAAATAAAAAAACCGCCTCTAGAGTAAGAAAAGCGGTTTGTGAGTAGCTCCAGTTTAATAATAAGGAGCTTTATATTTTTAAAAGAATTTATTATATGGGGGATAAATTCTTGTTGGTTTTGTTAAAGAACTTTTTTGTGTCGTGTTTCGATACAAAAGAACAGTTTGTTTTTTATTACATTTTATTAAAGAACCAAAATTTTGTAATCAACCTTTGGTCTTGGTTGTGTAGTTTCAGAATAGTCGTTCGTGCTTTTTTGTTTTACCGAAAAGCTCGGTTATGCTTGCACTGCTTTCTTTACTACACACTTATTATACCTTTATAAGACAACACCTGCAACATTTTTTGTTGCAGGTGTTGTGGATAACTATATTTTTGTCTTTTATTTTTTAGTGTTGTTTTATAAGGCTTTATTTTGAACTGTATATACGGGCAACAGTTATTATGGCAATAAAGGACACTAGTGCCATAAACGGTATTGTTACAAAACCAAATTCAGTTACATAGTGTAGTGTGCATGAAGCGTTTACATCACAAGGTAGTGGGGAAACTCCTGTGTAGTATGTTATGTTGTGGTAGATAGAAAAAACTAAACCAACCCAAGACAAACTTTCTATATAAGAAATAATGTGGTTTTCTTTTTTGTACATTGCTATACCAGAAAACAAAACACTTGGGTAAATAAAAATTCTTTGAAACCAACAAAGGTAACACGGTGTGTAGCCAAAAAAGTTTGAATAAATCAAACTAACACACATAGCTAATAAAGAAATAATAAAAATAATTAATGTCGAATGTTTTTTTACTAGTTGTATTACAGGACTTTGTTTGTCTATATATTTAGAAACAATTACAAGCAGTGTAGACACTGCTAATATTAATGTTCCAAAAGAAATAACTTTATCAAAAATATTTATCATACAAATTTATTTTTTAGGCAGTGTTTCAGTACACTGTGTTTTTTCTGCTAATTCTTCTGGTGTCATAACTTGGGTAACTACTGTGCCGTCGGCAAACTTCCATGTTGGGTATCCAGAAATGTTTTCTGCTTTACACAAATCGTTTTGGCTTCCGTCTGGTTTAGAACATTCTATATACGGTAAAAGTTTTACAGAACTACCAAACATTGCTTTTTGGTCTTTACAATGTGGACACCAAAAAGCTCCAAAAAACTTTGCTCCAGAATTTTGGATACATGTTGCTGTTTGGTCCAGTGGTCCAGGTCCAGAAGACTTTTTACTTGATATTACAGCGCCGCTTAAACCTAATACAACTAAAACTAAAATTAAACTTAAAAATACTTTTGTATTCATTTTTGTTTATAAACTTAGACTACTAATACATACCCGTAGAACTTTGACTAAAATATTTTAGGGGTTTTTATATATTAAGTGTAGCAAAGCGGGTGATTAGTGCAACTTGACTTATTACCTATATGTACTAATCTGAATTAAAGCTTTTTAATTGGCTTTTAAATTATGAGTATAGAATTATTTTTAGTATCAATTGGCGGTGTCTTTTTAGGTTGGTATTTGTCTAAAATGTTTGATGACAAATACCACCTATTGTTAGGCATAACAGCAGGTATGCTTTTTGTTTTACTTGTAACAGACCTTGGTCCAACAGCACTAGCTATACCAGGGTACGGATCTATTTCTGGTGTTATTGGTTTGGTGTTAGGTTTTTTACTTTTCAGAAAACATAACCACGTTACTGAACACGATTATGACGAGCACCATAACCCTAGTGTTGCTGGCAAAGACGACAAGTTAGGTAGAATGTTTGGGTTTATAATGCATTCTGCTTTGGACGGTTTTGGCATAGCTGTTTTAACTGCTATCGGAAATGCCCCCGGTTTACTTGGTCTTCTTGCTTTTTTGCCTCATAGAATAAGTGACGGATTTACAGCTTCGCTAATGTTGCGTCGTATGTGGGCGGCCCCTAAACCTTATAAGGTATTCAAGTCGATATTGTTTATTGCTTGTTCGCCTATTTTAGGGGTTCTGGCTTATTGGGTTTTACAAGGCTATGTAGATTCGGAAATTTCTATTGCTATTGGTTCGGGTCTTGCTTTTGGTTTTTTTACTATCTTAATATTTAAAGAATTAGTACCAGAATTAATGCAAGAAAAACACCCTCGGCAACCAACACTAATTGCCGCATTCACGGGTATGGTTATTATGTACTTACTTGTGAACTTTATCTAAACCACTTTTGTTTCGTAGTTTTCTACAAAAATAAGAGTGGTTTTTGTTTGACTCTAAACTGTTTTTATGCTATTTTTGTTTAGTAGTAATACGCGCTCGTAGCTCAGTCGGTAGAGCACCTGCCTTTTAAGCAGAGGGTCGTAGGTTCGATTCCTACCGAGCGCACAAAAACAAAAAGCCTATTTATAGGCTTTTTGTTTTTGTGCGCGAGAAGACACAAACTGCTTTGTGTCTGTGTAGGAATCGAAAGGCGCAGGTATATTTTTGTTTGAGTGAAACGAAAGGCAAAAATACCGAGCCGGGGCCGCGAGATTTTTCTGTTAAGAAAAATACTTGTGGCCGATTCCTCTGAAGCCTGTACCGTCCCTGTAAGGGAAGATTCCTACCGAGCGCACAAAAACTTCCTAATCTTATTTGATTTTGCTAGTATAGCAAGATAATGAAAAACCCACTACTTATACTAGAAGACATACGTAGTAGCCACAATGTTGGGTCGCTTTTTCGTACAGCAGACGCGGCGGGGGTGGGGTATGTATACCTTGTGGGCTATACACCTGCACCAGTAGACAAGTTTGGTAAGGTAAATTCTGACATTGCCAAGTCTGCGTTAGGTGGAGAAAAAACAATACCTTGGAAAAAAGTTGCATCAAGTACAATTATAATTAAAAAATTAATAAAAGACGGTTGTGTAGTTGTAGCTATAGAACAAGACAAAAATGCAACAGACTATAAAAAAGTTTCTGCACTATTAAAAACAAAACATAAAGGTAAACAAATTGTTTTTGTGTTAGGTAACGAAGTTACTGGTGTTTCTAAAAAAACTTTATCTTTGGTAAATGTTATAGCAGAAATACCAATGTCGGGCGAAAAAGAATCTTTAAATGTGTCTGTTGCAGGGGGTATAGCTATGTTTAGAATTTTAGGTAAATAAAAACCATACATTATATATGTATGGTTTTTATTTTAGTTTTGTGTTGGTCCGTATGTTTCTACTGGTGTGTTAGGTGAAAGTGGTTTTATAAAAGGTTTGTTTTTTTCATACCTTTGTACTCCACCTGTTATAAACCATAAAATCCATAATATAAAGAAAATACCTATAAACCAACCAAGGTCATGAGTAAGGCTTTTTGAATTTGTTTTTTTGTCTTCTGCCATAATGTATTAATTATATAGTATTTGATGTGTATTGCAAAAATGTGCACTTCTGCCACTGGTTATTGTTTTTATTATTGTGCCACCACAGCCTGCTTTACTGCAAAGTTCTTTGTTTTTTCTGTACGCGTTGTGTTTGTTTTGAAATTCACCCCTTTTTCCATCTACGTTACGGTAGTCGCTCATCGAGTCGCCACCAAAGTCTATGCCTTTTTCTAAAACTTTTTTCATTTCTGTATAAAGTTTTTTTAAAGCTTTTTCGGGTATTTTAGAAATACTAGACAGCGGGTGTATGTCAGACGCCCAAAGCATTTCGTCTGAATATATGTTACCAATACCAGCTATAACATGCGGGTCCATTAGTGTTATTTTTATTTTACCGGTTTTCTTCTTAAGTAGTGTCGATTTAAATTTTTCAAAATTAAAATCTTTACTTAGTGGTTCTGGGCCTGTGTTTTTAAGGTGCATACTTTCATGGACGTCTTTTGTTTTAACTAGTGTTATCTTTCCAAACTTGCGGGAATCACAAAACACCATGTGTTTGCCATTAGAAAGACTAAAGACAAAATGTATAAATCTGTTGTACGGGTCGTGTAGGGCAGTGTTCTTTTCATTTTTATGTACATGCCATTTATTTTCTTTTTTACTGTATTCATAAATGCCCACCATTATATGGCCGGTCATTTTTAAGTGCATTAATATGGTA
>JBPCTC010000033.1:0-11355 GCA_051006535.1 Minisyncoccia bacterium | reverse complement strand
GTATTAAAGCTTGGCCACCATGGGTCGCGTACTTCTTCCTCGGTAGAATATTTACAAACAGTAAAACCTAAATTGGCCATAATTTCTGCTGGACTTAAAAACCAATACGGCCACCCGCATAAAGAAGTGTTAGACAGGTTAAACAATATGCATATACCATATTTAGAAACAAGTAAAAACGGAACTATAAATTGTAAATCTAATGGACAGGTGGTGGAATGTAAATAAAGTGATATAAAATAAGCCTTTTAATACTCATTGACAGAATGGAGTATTTTGTTATATAATACCCATCAATAACGCTATTGTTCCCAACAACTAAACCCAAATGACGCCATGGCCAACAAACCCGTGACCCCATCGAATGAATCCGTTAGTGAGGATCAAATCACTAAATTTAATCAAAACGTAACTGCGCGTTTGATTAAAAACAAAGCAGAAATTCCGAAGAATATTTTTCAACTAATCCTTGGTGATTCCACCTTGATAGATGAAGTATTTACTTCAATTCGCAAACGTGTGGATGCTATTGCAGACATGATTATCCGCACAGTAAAGGTTAACCGCAACCGTTCTGCAAAAGAAGCACTTAACGCGACCGGAAGAGCGCAGTATGTTAATGACGATGTCGTTGCAACTATGCCAATGGGTGCTGGTGAAGAAGTAGATATGTGCTTCTTCAAAGTTAGTCGCACTATAAGTTGCAACAACTTGCAAAAAGAGTATGACCTGCGTGGAATTGAATCTGATCCGATTGCTCAAATGGCTTATAACGAAGCCAATCCTGAATTCGCTGATAGCCAACCCAATGCGACTCAGTGGAAAGATGCAAACGGAAAGTGGTGTTATGCCGCGTTCTTTCGCTGGGGTGGCGACGAGCGCGGCGTGGGCGTGGATCGGTTCGACCGCGGCTTCGATGACGGCTGGTGGTTCGGTGGCGTGCGCAAGAGCACTTCGAACTCTGAACCTAAGGTTTCTTAAGTTCTTTGTCCTTTGTTCGCAAAATAGTAACCCTTATGCAGAAATGTGTGAGGGTTATTTTTATGTTACACTGAATTCGGTAGTAGGTGAATATGCGGACGATTACGGTTGTCCGCTACCGACCCCAGTATCCATACATTCGGAATATTTTTGGCTAAGGTTTTAAATAGTGTGGTGTATGTAGAAACTTCAAATAAAAAATGAAGATACTTGGTGCAAAATATTAGGGCATATGTGATGCCGTATAAAATTCAGTCATAAGAGTATTCAAGGGATGGTGATATAGAAGATATTTTGTACAAAATGCCACGTTCAATCGCTGGAATGACGACAAGCGCAACGTGAACGTGAATCAGAACGACAACGACTTCAATGACAACTGGTGGTTCGGTGGCGTGCGCAACTCTTTTCATTTCTCCCTCACTTACACAGTGGGGGAGTTTTGTTTTGTCAGCTGGCCGTTCCAGCCACCGAGCATCTTGCCAATTTCTTCCAACAGCTCTGAGAGAATAATATATTTCTTATTGTCGAGCGATTTCGTTTCCCAGAGAATCATCAGAAGTATTTTCAGCGTATCGACTTTGCGTATTGCAAGGCGGACGTAGGGAGTTTTCTCGGTACGAGAAAGAAAGCTTGCTATGGCAATTGCTTCCATTATTTCCACGAAGAATGTATCAATACGTGTGCCGAGCGAGTAGCGGTGCGATTTTGGCAGTTCTTGATAATACTTATACCACTGTATATACAGTGTTTTTACTTTTTGTAAGACTGGTAAAATCGTCGGGGGGGGGGTACTATTAATAGTATGGCTCGAATTAAGTTTGTTCATACATATGAGCATATCATTTCCATAGAAAATTTGCTCTTGGCATGGCAGGAGTTTTTGCGCGGTAAAAAGATGCGTAAAGATGTGCTGGAATTCGGGCGGAACTTGATGTCGAATGTTATTGCACTTCATAAAGAACTGAATGCAAGGATGTACAAGCATTCCGACTATCACGCTTTCAATATTTCTGACCCAAAGCCGAGAAATATTCACAAAGCATCAGTGCGCGACCGCCTGCTCCACCACGCGCTCTATCGGCAACTATATCTTTTCTTTGACTGCACGTTTATATCGGATTCGTATTCGTGTAGGATTGATAAAGGTACTCACAAAGCAATAGAAAGATTTAAAGAATTTTCATATAAAGTTTCAAAGAATAATACTCGTACGGTTTGGATTTTAAAATGTGATATTAAAAAATTCTTTGCAAGTGTTGACCACGAAATACTTATTAAAATTCTTACAGATTATATTCCAGACAATAATATTATAAATCTTCTAGTAACGATAATTATAAGTTTTTATTCGACAGAGAAAGGCAAAGGCCTACCACTTGGTAATCTTACTTCACAGCTTCTGGTGAACATTTATATGAATGAATTTGATCAGTATATAAAGCATAAACTAAAAGCGAAATATTATATACGATATGCCGATGATTTTGTAATTCTTTCAGAAGATAAAAAATATCTTGAAAATCTTTTACTCGATATTTCAAAATTCTTGGAAACAAAATTAAAACTCTTGCTTCATCCTGACAAAGTTTCCATCAAGAATCTTGCTTCCGGTGTGGATTTCCTTGGCTGGGTTCATTTTCCACATCATCGAGTGGTGCGGACTAGTACGAAGAAAAGAATGTTTATAAACTTGAAAAATAATAATTATAAAGAAGAAAGTGTTATTTCATATATTGGTATACTATCGCATGGAAATACTTATAAGTTGCAAAGAAATATTGATTTTTTAAATAATAAATTGTAAACCTGAAAGTGCATGTAAATAAAAAAACCGTTCGGTATCGAACGGTTTTTTTATGTTTTATTTTATTATTCCTGCCTTTTTTAGTGTTGCGAATGCGCCGTTTTTAGCAATAGTGCGGATAGCGTTAGTAGATATTGTAAGTACGAAAGTTTTGTTTAGTTCCGGCACAAAAATACGCTTCTTTTGAAGGTTTGGTTGTTTACGAACTTTACCGGTTGGGTTGAATTTTGTTGCACGAACACGTGTAGAATAACCGCCACCGACGATAGAGCCTTTTCCTGTAATTTCACATACTTTTGCCATAACGGGTATTATGCTATCATAAGTATACATTTTATGCAAGGCGACACAATTGGCATTATTACATACGTTATTATATTACTAGCTTCGGTGGTAATACATGAACTTGCTCATGGTTACACAGCAGAATACTTTGGCGACCCTACCGCCCGTTATGCAGGTCGTCTAACTATAAACCCGTTACCTCATTTAGAGTTTTTTGGGTCTTTTTTATTACCTTTAGTTTTATTGTTATCAGGAACTGGCTTTATGATAGCTTGGGCAAAACCAGTACCAGTAAACCCAAACAATTTTTATAATATAAAACGGGGTACTATATGGGTGTCTTTGGCTGGTGTTATATCTAATTTACTTTTAGCTATAATATTCGGTTTGTTTATACGCATACTAGCCACAACTGGAACGCTAACAGTTGGTGTGTTGGCTGTAGCATCTAAAATAGTTATATTAAACATTGTTTTAGTAATATTTAACCTTATACCACTACCGCCTTTGGATGGTTCTAAAGTTTTATTTGCATTGTTGCCAGAAAAGTATGCATATATAGAAAGTTTGTTATCTAAATGGGGTTTCTTTTTATTGTTATTGTTTATTATATTTATTGGTCCAAAGTTTTTTCCACCTGCTATACATTTTATGACTCACATTATTGTTGGTAGTGGTATATAATATATATACATGAAGCATTTGCATTTTTTTATTAAAATAATTTTTATATTTTTCTGTTTTTTTATTTCTGCAAATATTACAAAAGCATCTTTTGATGATGGTTTAATAGATTCTACATATTGGAAAGCACTAGAAACTTCAGCTGGTACACGTATAAATGCAGGGCATTTTACATCAACTGGTATAGATACGTATAACGTTCATATAACTGATAACGGTTTGTCTGGAATGATGTTTGGTGAATCATTGGGTTGGATAAGGTTAAACTGCGCAGCTGTTGGTACACTGGCTAGTGGGTGTGCTGATTCTAATTACCATGTAGATTTAGACGCAACTTCAGATTTATCTTATGGTGTTTTGTCTGGTTTTGCTTGGGGTGAAAAAACCGGTTGGGTGTCTTTTAATTGTTCAAACCCCACAAATGCATACCCGTCTGGAAGTTGTGCAGATGCAGATTTTTCTGTTCGTATAAACAGCCTAGGTGAATTTACCGGTTACGCATGGAGCGAAAACTATGGCTATATAAAGTTTGACTGTACAGACGCAGATTCGTGTGTAAAAACAGACTGGGTTCCAAAAGTTTCTAGACCAGCTTGTGCTGACGGTATAGACAACAATGCTGATGGTTTTACAGATTCAGCAGATCGTGACTGCCACACAGACTGTATATCTGCAAACAATGCAAGTTATAACAAGAACGGTACAGTTGAATTTGGTATTTGTTCTACAGCTCCACCACCACCCGCTATTAAACCAACACCAACACCAACACCTGTAACACCTGAGCCTGTTCCTGTTGTTCCTCCAAGTTCTAATATAGAACCTACAATACCAAGCCCTGTATTAGAACCTCCTTCTGTTTCTGTAAGTGTAGGCGGTGGTGAATCTGGTTTTGGTGGGTCTGGTAGTTCTGGGTCATCTGGTTCTGTTGGTTCTGCTGGTGGGCATTCTGTAGATGGTGGTTGTAATTCAGTTTGGTGTTATGTAACAGAAAATGTTGGTAATAGTATAAATAGTTCTGCACAAGTTATAGATGTAACAAAAAAAGCTGTAAAAGTAATTTTTGAAAACCCTAAAGTAGAACCAGTTGCAAAAGCAGCCGGTGTTGTCGGTGTTGTTGCTGGTTCTTCTGTTTCTATAATGAGTTTACTGTTTGTTAACCCACTTTCTTTGGGTGAATTGCTATTAATACCATTCCGTCTATGGAGTTTATTCCTTGTTTTGATAGGTTTAAAGAAAAGAAATAGACCATGGGGTACTGTGTACGATAGTGTTACAAAACAACCTCTTGATCCTGTGTATGTTTCTGTTTTTGATACGTCTGGCAAAGAAGTAGAAACTTCAATTACAGATATAGATGGTCGTTTTGGATTCTTGTTACCTCCTGGAACATACAATGTTGTTGCTCATAAAACTAATTACATATTTCCATCAAAATTGTTAGATGGTAAATACGAGGACGAAATGTACAAAGACCTGTATTATGGTATGCCGTTTACTGTAGGGACTGATAACAATAATCTTGTTATATCAAACATACCAATGGATCCAGAACATTTTGACTGGAATGAATATGCAAAACGACAACAAACATTAATGAAATACCACAAAACACACGAACTGTTTTGGGTTCGTTTGGCAAACGTATTCTTCTTCGTTGGTTATATTGTTTCAATACTGTCATGGTATACAAAAGCTTCAACTTATAATATGGTGGTTGTTGCCCTATATACATTGATGTTAATCTTAAAATATACAGCATTAAGGCCAAAACCACGCAGTTATGTTGTTAGTCCAAAGGGCAACCCGTACCCATATGCCATAGTTCATATATTGCGTAACGACAAAGACTTTATGAAGAAAATCACAAATAAAAATGGTCAGTTCTACTGTTTGATACCAAATGGTGTTTATGAAGTAAACATAGAAAAGAAGAATTTGGACGGTTCGTATAGTCCAGTTATGGTAAAACATACTGTTGTTGTTAAGAAGGGTTACATGGATGAAAAGTTTATAATAGAGCAAAATTATGAAACAAGTACCCAAGGCGTACCCCTTGCATAAAAACTCATTTTATATTAGTATAAACCGGTGTTTTACTCTTTTGTAAGAGTTGCAGAGGAGCACAGAAAACAACATGTCCATAGCTGGGCGCGTTGTATGCTATAAACATTACTAATACATATGCCAACAATAAACCAATTAATCAAAAAGAATCGTAAAAAAGTGGTTAAAAGAAAGAAAACCGTTGCTTTAGCACGTGGTTTTAATGCTCTTAAAAACCGTCCTGTGTTCTACCCGTCACCATTTAAACGTGGGGTATGTACAAAGGTTACAACTACAACTCCTAAAAAGCCTAACTCTGCAGTTCGTAAAATTGCCCGTGTTCGTTTAACAAACGGTCAAGAAGTTACAGCTTATATTCCAGGTATTGGACACAAATTACAAGAACACTCTGTTGTCGTTATTCGCGGTGGCCGTGTGAAGGACTTGATCGGTGTACGTTACACCATCGTCCGTGGTCGTCTTGATGCAACTGCTCCTGAAAAACGTGGTAAGTCACGTTCTCGTTACGGTGCTAAACGTCCAAAGGTAGTAGCAAAGTAAAAAGTAAAAAGTTTATAAATTCGTGAAAATCATAATTTTATAAATAATAATACTTTAAACTCTAAGCCTTATAACTTTAAAACTTTAGACTAAATATATGCGAAGACCAGTAAAAAACAGAATCCGCCCAAGTGCCGATTCTAAATACAATTCAGAAAAACTTGGCCAATTCATAAACTACATGATGGTAAGTGGTAAAAAAGTTGCTGCCCGCAAGATCGTTTACGGTGCACTAGACATAATTGCCGAGAAAAATAAAACAGACAACCCAATGGAAGTGTTTGAACTAGCAATGAAAAACGCAAGTCCAAACATTGAAGTTCGTTCACGACGTATAGGTGGTGCTAACTACCAAGTGCCTCGCGAAGTTCGACCAGAACGCCGTCTGTCTCTAGCTATGCGTTGGATAAAAGACGCAGCTCGTAGTAAAAAAGGTGTGCCAATGCACATTAAACTAGCTGACGAACTTATATCTGCTGCTAAAGGCGAAGGTGCTGCTGTTAAAAAACGTGAAGACACCCACAAAATGGCAGAAGCAAACAAGGCTTTCGCTCACTTTGCTTGGTAAAAAATTTCTTAGAAATTTTTTACACTGAGCGTATGCGAAGTGTTACTCTGAGATATAAAAATCCCCTTATGGGGGTTTTTGTTTGACAGAAAAACATTTAGGTGTAGACTGTGGGGAAATATTTTTTAAATTTCAAACACTTTTAAACCTCTTTTAATATGAATACGACTGACCAAATTTGGCTAACATTAGGTATAGTTTTTATTATTGCCTTGGCTATATCAATATTTTTTGTTCAAAAATCGAACAAAAGAACCAATGAATTACAAATTTCAAACTTGATTTCAAAAACTGAAACTGAAAGGCACGATTTTATAAACTTCATGAGGAATCATGTCCAGTATTACTACCGTCAAGGAAAGTATGCTCAAATGGAGGTTTTGTATGAAAAACTTTCTAATGCTGACCATACAAATTTTTTAGATCTTTTAAAAGAATGGCGTGAACTTTTTGGTACCAGATTGAATTTAATGGTTAAAACAAACAAAGATTTTGTAAAACATTTAGACGATCTTTTGTTAAAATCATACCCTTTTGTTAAAAATATGAATGTTTTGTTTGTACATAGGGAATACCACGCACGGTTTATAATGGAAATATTAAAAATATTTAACTATGAAATGCCGGGCGAGTACAGACGGTTCATGAAAAAATAATCAAACATAAAATAAACCCTTACTATAAAACATAAGGGTTTTTCATTTGCAAAAAAACGGTTTTTACAGTATAGTAGGCGGACAAGTGGCGCCAATGTATTAACTGTGCCCTTATTATTTTTAACATTTTCAACTATTTATTATATGGACAATCGAGATTACCCTCTAGAACGCGTGCGAAACTTTGGTATTATCGCCCACATTGATGCTGGTAAAACTACTACATCAGAACGTGTGCTTTTTTATACTGGAGTGTCACACAAAATCGGTGAAGTTCACAATGGTGAAACCACCACTGACTGGATGGAACAAGAACGCGAACGCGGTATTACTATTACTTCTGCTGCGGTTACATGTTTTTGGAACCCAACATACGCACTAAAAGACACTTCTAAGAAGCATCGTTTTAACATTATCGACACACCTGGACACATTGACTTTACTGTTGAAGTTAAGCGTTCGTTGCGTGTGCTTGACGGTGCAGTTGTTGTTTTCGATGGAGTTGCTGGTGTAGAACCACAATCTGAAACTAACTGGCGTTATGCTGACGAAGCTATGGTGCCTCGTATTTGTTTTATAAACAAACTAGACCGTACAGGTGCATCTTTTGAACGTTCATACCAGTCTGTCCTAAGTCGTTTGAACAAAAGTGCAGTTCGTATGCAAATACCAATAGGTGAAGAAGACAAACACGAAGGTGTTATAGATCTATTGAAAATGAAAGCATATTTCTTTGAAGGAAATATGGGTTCAGAAGTTATCGAAAAAGAAATACCTGCAGAATACATGGATGAAGCTAAAAAACTTCATGCAGAATTGATCGAAAAAATAGTTGAAAATGACGACGCAATGATGACTAGCTACCTAGACGGTAAGGAATTCTCTATCGACGAACTTAAGGCAACAATGCGTAAAGCTGTAATTGCAAACAAAATATTCCCAGTTTTTGCTGGTTCAGCTTTGAAAAACAAGGGTGTTCAACTAGTTTTGGACGCTGTTATAGACTACCTACCAGCCCCAACTGACATTCCACCAGTAACAGGTGTAAACCCTGACACAGGTGAAGACCTTGTACGCCATGCATCTGACACAGACCCATTTGCTGCATTGGCATTTAAAATCGCAGCCGACCCATTCGTTGGTCAGATTATATTCTTCCGTGTTTACTCTGGAACACTAACAGCTGGTTCATATGTGTTTAACCCACGTACTGGTAACAAAGAACGCATCGGACGCATACTACGTATGCACGCAAATGACCGTGAAGAAGTAAAAAAGGTTTTTGCCGGAGAAATAGCCGCTGCTGTTGGTTTGAAAGACACTATAACTTCAGACACATTGTGTGACGAATCTAGTCCAATAATACTTGACCGTATCAAATTCCCAGAACCTGTTATATCATTGCGTGTTGAACCTAAAACAAAGGCCGACCAAGAACGCATGGGTATGGCATTGTCTAGACTTGCACAAGAAGACCCAACATTTAAAGTTATGTCTGACCCAGAAACTGGCGAAACAATAATATACGGTATGGGTGAATTGCATTTGGAAATCATTGTTGACCGTATGAAACGTGAATTTAATGTTGAAGCAAACGTTGGTAAACCAATGGTTGCGTACCGCGAAACTATTTTGGGTACATCTGAAGCTGAACACAAATACATCAAACAAACTGGTGGTAAAGGTCAATACGGTCACGTTAAGATCAAGATGAAGCCTATGGACATGTCTCTAACTGCCGAAGAAATAGCAGACCTACCTACGAACATTAAACGTTACCCAGACTTTGAATTTATAAACAACATCAAAGGTGGTGCAATTCCTCAAGAATTTATACCTGCAGTTGAAAAAGGTCTACGCGAAGCTATGGACCGTGGTGTTACAGCAGGGTACAAAATGGTTAATATTTCATGTGAACTATACGATGGTAGTTTCCATGATGTTGACTCTTCTGAAATAGCCTTTAAAATTGCAGCTTCTATGGCATTCCAAGAAGCAGCAAAACGTGCTAAACCGGTTGTTCTAGAACCAATGATGAAGGTAGAAGTTGTTACTCCAGACCAGTTTATGGGTGACGTAACAGGTAATTTGTCTTCAAAGCGTGGCTTGATCGAAGGTATGGCAGAACGCGGTATGAACAAAGTTGTAAATGCTGTTGTGCCTCTTTCAGAAATGTTCGGTTATGTTACTGCACTTCGTTCTATGTCTGAAGGCCGTGCGTCGTTTACAATGGAATTCCTACGTTACGATGTTGTACCTCAAAACATTGCCGACCAAATAGCAGAAGCAAGAAAATAATTAAAATATTTTTTTAAAAATATCAAATATAAAAAACGTAAAACATAGATGTTTTACGTTTTTTATTATATGTGGATAAAGTGTGAAAAAAGCCTTATTTTTTATTGTGTTTATGTTTGTTACAAGTTATAATATATACATAGTATATGGGGGACATATATGAAGTACATAAATGCACTTTTTTATTAAAAAAACAAAACAATATTTTTTTGTAGGCTTACGTAAAAGTGTAGTTTTTTTGACTTCAGTTTTTGTTTTTACTTCTGTTTTTTTTCCTGTTAACGCTTTTGCTACAACTGGTGTACCAAGTATATTACACCACCAAGGCAGACTACTAGACTCTTCTGGTAACTTGTTAGGTGGTTCAAGTGGTACCAACTACTGTTTTAAATTTTCTTTGTACGACAACACAAATGTAGGTTTGGGTACAAAACTATGGCCAACTGGTACACCAAGTAAAATGACAGTTAATGTTAAAAACGGTGTTCTAAATGCAGACATAGGCGACGTGTCAGCTGGTGGCGACTTGCTTGATTTTGATTTTAATTCTACAGACGAAGTTTACTTGAACATCGATGTTGCAGCTTCTATTTCAGGTTCTTGTGCATCTGTTTCTAGTTTTGAAACACTTGGTCCACGTCAACGTGTGGTTTCTGCTGGGTACGCAGTAAATTCAAAAACAGTTGGTGGCTTTACTCCTTCACAAAGTCCTATAGACAACAACATTCCAGTTTTAACATCTGGTGCTTTGAGCTTAGCTGGCGCAGTAAATGCTGGTGGTTTAAAACTTACACTAGGTTCAGATGCAACAGGCGACATTTACTATCGCGACAGCAGTGGTAATTTTGCTCGTTTACCGATAGGTTCAAACGGTAAAGCTTTGGTTGTTAGTGGTGGTTTACCTTCATGGCAAACATTAGCGGGTACAGGGGACATGCTTACATCTACATACGATGTAAACACCAACGGTGTAGTAGACTTGGCAGAATCTGCATCTTCTTTGACAGGTTTAACTGCTTCTATTTCAAATTTGAATTCTGTTACAGGTACACTAGGAACAAACGCATTTACTTCAACTGCATTTGCCCCACTAAACTCACCAACATTTACCGGAACAGTTTCTGGTATTACAGCTACTATGGTGGGGGCACCATCAGGTTCTGGTACATCTACTGGCACCAACACTGGCGACCAAACAATAACATTAACAGGTGACGTAACCGGTAGTGGAACAGGAAGTTTTGTTGCAACAATAGCAAACAACACAGTTAGTCTTGCAAAACTTACTGCAACTGGTACACCGTCTGCATCTACATATTTGCGAGGTGACAATACTTGGGCAACAATTGCTACTGGTCTAACTATTGCTTCAACATCTATTACATCAGGTTCATCTGGTAACATCCTATACAACAACGCAGGTACACTAGGAGAAATGACAACAACAGGTAGTGGTACAGTTGTTGCAC
>JBPCTC010000032.1:0-3442 GCA_051006535.1 Minisyncoccia bacterium | reverse complement strand
AAAATAAACTATAAAAACAAGCCCTAAACTAATAGGGCTTGTTTTTATAGTTTATTAAACTCGTTTTCTAGGGCCCTAATTTCCTCGTCTAGAGTCATAGGGGTATTTTTTACTGGAGGTTTTGGTACTTGTGCCTCGTTTTTAGAATCAAGAATAGATTTTTCTACAGCTTCTGCCTCAGCTTGTTTGTATTCTGTGGCTGCCGATGTTTTTATTTGACCTTCATGTTCTAAAAGTTCTTGCTTGGCTTTTTTTATGGCTAGTATTTGTTGAGGGTCTGATGTTATTATTTGTTGTTCTGTATACGATGCGCGTATTTCTATAGCTACGTGTTTTTGCCCTGCAAAGAATATGCCCTGCCCTGTTTGTGATTCTAGTAGAACCATTTTTTCTTGGTCTGTTAGATGAAATGTTTTCTGAAGAATATCTATAGATGACGGGCTTTGTTTCAATAGTAGTTGCATAGAAGAGTTTGTAACTATGGCAGTGCCGTAGTCGTTTTTCATAAAGTCGTCTATGTTTTGTGATATAACAGATAAACCTAAAAAATATTTGCGTCCACGTTTTGCTATACCATACAAGAAAGATGCTGTGTCTACAGACTTCATCATAACCCAAGCTTCGTCAACTACTAGCAATCTTTTCTTTAGTGTGTGTCGTATAGATGTCCAGATAAAGTTTGTAACTATATACATGGCTATCGGTTTTAATTCTTCTTCCATGTCACGGATAGAAAACACAACAAGCTTTTTGTTTATGTCTACGTTAGTTGGTTGGTTTATAAATGTAGACCATGTTCCACGAGTGTATTTACGTAGTCTTTGTAAAACAGATTCACTTCCTTCCATGCCAGCCAAAACCATTTCAAAGTCTGTAAGAAGTGGTGGTAGTGCTGTAGAAAAGTCTGCGTCTGGTGTAATGTCTTTTAAGGCATATGTTTCTGTTATGGCTCTGTCTACAATGGAATCTTCTTCGGGTGTTAGTCCGCCAAGCATAAGTCGGAATAGTCCGACTAAAGCAATCGTGTTTGAACGCAAAACATCTGCCGGGTTTTCGTCTTCGCGTACCGGAGGCAGATCAAATGGGTTAATATGGTGTTCAGAAGATAGTGATATATTAAAGAACCTTCCCCCTACTGCATCAGCCAGATATTCGTATTCATGTTCAGGGTCTATAACTATAACGTCTGTATCGAACATTAAACTGCGAAGTATTTCTAGTTTTGTTACAAAACTTTTACCAGCACCTGATGTTGCAATAGTAACTGAATTGTAGTTTGGTAAAGAAAATCTATCAAATATTATTAGACTTGCGTTATGTCTGTTAATACCATACATAATTCCATTTTTTGAGGTAAGGTCAAAAGAAATAAATGGAAAAATACTTGCAATGGGTTCCGAGTTCATTTTGGTATTTATTTCCAACTGATCTGTGTTTAGTGGTGTTGTAGAAAGAAAACCTTCTTTTTGCTGGAATAATGCTGGTTTTATGACTATCATTTGGGTTTCCAGAATTCCACGGATTTGGTTTTCAGCTTTAAATAAGTCGTTTTCGTCATTTGCGTATATAGTAATATATACACCAAGTTGGAAAACTTTTTGTTGGGCCTGTATTAGCGAGTCACGGAGCTGTTCTAGGTTTCTATAAGCCGCATCTAGTGCTGGGTCGCGAACCATGCCTTTTGATTCACGTACACTTATTTGACTTTGAACTTCCGCCACCTTTTTTTCAAAGTTTTTTAAGAGTTCTTTGCTGTCTACCGGGTGTATGTATATTGAAACATCAAAAACACGGTCTAGGTTAACAATTTGTGAAAACCAGTTGTCTGTAAGGTAACTTGGGTATGAAACAATAAAGTAACTTCTAGCTATTTTGTCACCCAAGTGTATGGCGCGTGGAGATATTTCTATTGCAGACGGAGCAAGTCTGTCGCGCAGTTCAAGTGTTGCTTTTTCAAAAATTTCACTAGGAAGTACCGGCAAAATTGATGCATCAACGTTGTTTTCTTTTTTATTTCCAAAAAATGTATCAAATATTCCCATAAATTATACTTCGTTTTCGTTATTTGTGGCTAATGCACGGTTTCTGTCTCCTGGATTAAATACTTTATATACAACTTCTATTACAGAATCTGTGTCTAGCATTTGTGCCTGTACCCCACAAGATGCTAGGCCAGAAATAACCAGAGACACGCGTTGTTCTAGTTGTGTTCTGTTTTCTTCAAATATTTTTTGTTCGTCTAATAGTGTTTCTTTTTTAGATTTTCCAGAAAAGAAAGACATTAAACCTTTTGCTTCTTTTGTAATTAAACCACCTTCGTATGGAACAACCACAAAAAAGTCTTTTGTCATTATTTCATTATTTTCTGTAAAATCTCTTATAAATTCTATGTATTGTCGAGTTTGTATTTTAAGTAATGGTTCGGTTTGAAGCTCGTACCTTTTTTCTAGTTTTAATAAATATTCTGTAATATCTAACCTGCGTGATTGTATAGATATTTGTGTAGAAAAATCTAATGAGTTTAAAAAAGACATAAAGTTGGCTAGGATTGCCTGTTGTTCGTCTTCTGTTTTCAAAGATAGGTTTATAGGGTTTGCTAGTATAATAGCTCGAACTTCACCAGAAGTAAGTTCAATAACCCCGTTTCGGATTTCTTTTATTGGTACAAAGTCTTGAGTTCCTGATGCCATATATACAGTATACAATAAATATTTATAAAGTATATAAATATCCAGTAATTTTGTTGATTTATATTATAATGTTTATTTTTTATCTAATACGTCCAGGCTCCATGTTAGTTCACGAAGTTTTTCAGGGGTAAGTACTTTTTCTGCTTCATGGATAATGTTGTTTGTGGTTTCATTTTTACTTAGGCTTGTCTTTTTAGGAATTTCTTTTACTGGTGGCTTCCAAATGTATATTTTTTTATTAATGTAGAAGGACAACATTGATTGAAATATATTTATAAAAGGTTGTTCGTTTACTTTATAAAAAGTTAACAATAAAGACAAAGTAACAAAAGGTGCAGCTACTAGTAAGGCAAGGAAAAAGCTCGAGAATATTTTAAAAGACAGAATACATACCCCTGCCCCACCTGCAAGATAAACGAATTCTTTCCACGTAAAAGGACCAACAACCTTGTCTTCTACTTCAATAAATTGTGGAACCTGAAATTGCATATTTTAATTATACTATAATAAATTTTAAGTAGGAAGTTGGTTTTTATAGAATAATAAAAATGCCAGAATTTATTCTGGCATTTTTATTATTCTAGAGGTTCTAAGTACAAATCTTTCTTTGGTGGTTTTGGTATGTTTTTTACTTGTGTTTCTTGAACAGTTTTGGTTATATTTGGTATTACATGGTTACTTTCTGTATGCATGTTTACCGTTGTTTTATTAAAACCTTCTTGGATAAAATCTATACTGTCTTTATTTTGTGC
>JBPCTC010000031.1:0-4213 GCA_051006535.1 Minisyncoccia bacterium | reverse complement strand
GGTAGGTTGTGTCTGTCTGCTATTTCCCAATCTGTCATTGAATGAGCAGGTGTTACACCTAATGCTCCAGTGCCGAAATCTTTCTCTACAGATAAATCTGCAATTATTTTTATATGTAATGGTGATCCGCAAAAAACTAGGTCGTATTCTTTACCAATGTATTGTGTATAGCGTTTGTCTTCGGGGTGTACTGCTACGGCAACGTCGCCAACTTTTGTTTCAGGTCGAGTTGTAGATATGGCAATAGGGAAGTCTTTTGAATATTTGAATGTATATAATACAGATTTACGTGCTTCGTAAACTATCTCGTCATCGGCAATCGTTGTCTGGCCTTTAGGGTCCCAGTTTACTATACGGTGACCTCGGTATATCAGACCATCTTCATACATTTTTTTAAATATCGTTCTAACAGCAAAATTGCGTTTTTCATCAAGGGTAAATGCTTCGCGAGACCAGTCACATGAAGCGCCTATTTTTTTCATTTGCGAAACTATCGTGTCATGACTTTCTTCGGCAAAAGTGTCAACACGTTTAAGCAGTTCTTCTCTGCCAAGTTCATGTCGTGACAGACCTTCTTTTTTTTGAATTGCTTTTTCAACTTTCGATTGTGTTGCAATTGCAGCGTGGTCTGTGCCTGGTAACCACAATGTTTTATTACCTTTCATTCTGTTGTAACGTGTTAGTATGTCTTGCCACGAAATCATTAATGCATGACCCATATGTAAAACCCCGGTAACGTTTGGTGGTGGTAATACTATAGAGAAAGCTGTAGCATCAGGTGCCGTTACACCTTTTTCGACGCAGACATCGGGGTTAAAAAAGCCTGATTCTTCCCATATTTTATATATACGAGACTCTGTTTCAGTAGGGTTATAGGGGGCTAGTAATTTAGCCGGAATGTCTTTTTCCATGTGGGTAATTATAACACTTTTTCACAATTTCTGCGAATGCTTTGACATATTTACACCTAGGTGTTATTATATAAAAAACAAAAAAGTTCCTATCATGAAGATATACATAGATAAACCAATTCTTTTAGCTGTTACCGGACCGATTAACTCTGGTAAGAGAGCCTACGTAGATTTTATATCTAAAAGGCTAAATTGCACGCATGTCTATTCATTATCAGCATTTGCTGCTTATGAAGCAAAAAAGTTTTTTGACCATGGAATAAACACAGAAAACAAAGCAGAAATTCGTGAATATATGAATATTATGCGACACATGAAAGGAGATAGCTATTTCATTAAACAACTTGGTTTAGAAGAAATAGTAAATTATTCTGTTGTTTTTGTTAGGTCATTAAAAAACGTCGAAGAAATTAAATATTTCCAGTCTATTGGGGGTATTGTGGTAGGTATTACCGCAGACCAAGAAATCCGCTACAGAAGATCTCAGCAAGAAGAATCTTTAAGAGGTTTTAGTTTTGAGTACTTCAAAGAATTCGAAGCTACTGAATTTCCTGAACTTGATAGATGCTATCAATTAGCAAATATCCAAATCAGAAATGATGACTTTGATTTTAAAAAAGAACCAAGCAAGTTCTATTTAGGTCCGTGCAGTGATATGCTTAATGACTTGGCTAGAAAATTTCCACAATTTGATTCTGATAAGAATGACTACGATCCTATGTACATTAAGTTAGTCGATGATGAGGAAAAAAGAGCTGTAAAGACTCTTTTGGCCTAAGAAGACACATCCCAATTCCCGTTAGCCTTAAAGTCTAGCGGGAATTTTTTATTGGTAGACATTATTTGCTTGTATCTATAATACCCAGCAATGGCTATCATTAGTGCATTGTCTGTAGACAAGTCTTTTTCTGGTAATAGTATTTTTAGGTTAGGGTATTCAGAAATTTGTTTTTCCATAAAAGACTTTTTAATAAATTTGTTTGCAGCAACACCACCACCTATAAGCAGTGTTTGTATACCATATTCGTCTATGGCTTTGAAGGTTTTTGTCAGTAGTACTTCAGTGGCTGCGTTTTCAAATTCACAAGCAATTTGTTTTTTAATTTCTTCAGAAAGTAATATTGGTTTTTGGTTGTTTTCCCTCACCCTAGTGTAGGGGGAGGTGTCCGAAGGACGGAGATGGTACTGTATATCTTGAATTGCATATAAAACAGCAGTCTTTAGTCCAGAAAAAGAAAAATCATAATCGTTACTGTGTAGCATTGGGCGGGGAAGATGTATTTTTGCTTCACTCGAAATAGTACTTACCTCGGTACGCATATTTTCTGGCTGAAAATTGCTTTTCTCGGCCCGGTCGGCCTGCGAAGAACGTCGGGAAGTACTATTTTCTCGATCCGCTTCACTGCTACGCCATTCTTCCGCCAGTTTCGAAATCTGTGGCCCACCTGGGTATGGTAGGTTCATCATACGAGCAACTTTGTCGAAAGCTTCACCGACGGCGTCGTCGCGTGTTTGGCCAATTTTTTTGTATTCCATCCAGTTGTTTACTAAAACTAGTTCTGTATGTCCACCACTTATAAGCAGTGCTAGTGCAGGGAAGTTTACGTTTATTGTACCTTCTGCTGTTAATATGGGGCTCATTATGTGGCCTTCCATGTGGTTTACTGGTACTACAGGTATACCCCATAACATACCAAGCACTTTGGCAAAGTTTACACCAACCCATAATGCAGGTTCTAAACCAGGTCCACTGGTAACTACTATTACGTCTACATCTGGTTTACCTATATACGGCAAATGTTCTTTGCATAAAACTAGTAGTTCTGGTTCGCGGTCTAATAGATTTTCTATTTCAATAGGCAAGGCTTCAGCATTTTGAACCTCGCTATATATGCCAGCCTTTTTCAGTGTCTCTATTAAAACTGGAATAATGTTTTTACTGTGTTCACGTTTGGCCATCATAGGAAAAACCCCACCATACTGTGCGTGTAGTTCTATTTGTGTTGCTACTGTGTTGCCAAGTATTTTAAAATCTGGGTTACCAGTGTCGTTCGCATTTACTATACTTATTGCTGTTTCGTCGCAACTTGTTTCTATAGACAAAATGTTCATAAATGCTACTATATCAAAAAAATCTAAGTTTGACTAATGATGTATTTTAGGGTAATATAAAATAAATTCAAACACAGTTCTCTTATGTATCAAGAACAATTTCCTTTGATAATTTTTAATACCAGTAACAAATACCCAAATACTTTTATTTTTGTTATAACTGGTTCAGATGAGGGTGACTATAAAATAATCACCCAAAAGCTTCTAGACGACTTTAGTAACTACAGAAAAGTCGTACTCTACAAAACTGCCCCTCAAAAAGAAAACGAAACCTTTGGAGTTGATGGGTACTTTATTGATGAAGAAAGGTTTAGCAGAATGGTTGCAGACGGAGATTTACTTTTTTACGAAATCTTGCCGGATAAAAACTTTGAAGGCCTAACCCATAAACATGCTTCAGATGAAAACGAATGGGGTAGGCCGCTTGTACACTGTTGTAACTCTGAATATGCAGAAACATTTAAAAACATGTTAGGTGAAAATTGCTGTGTTATATATTTGAACAATACAAACACGACAAACGTAAACCCAATCATGGAAAATGCTACTGTAGTAAACTTTACAGATTTAGACGAAGAATTGATTTCGAAACTAAAAACTACAATCGAAATTCTGAAAAATGCCTAAAGAAACAGGGTTAGTCGTCTTGACCGGCATAGGTTATGTTGGTAGACAACATTATGTAGCAGAACTAATGTCTCGTACTTTGGAACACGTGTTAGTTGTGTGTGATGTGGATGATGTTAGTGGTATCAAAAGTTTCTCTGATGAAGAAAAAACAATGTTTGTTTTTTTAGATGTCAGGGATACAACAAATCTGATAAAACCACTACCGTTAGACCCGGCAGACTTTACAAAAAGCCTCCAAGAAAAAAATTTGTCATACAAAGACATTCTGGAAAAATTCGACAGCTGTTTTGACCTAAACAAAACAGTAAGAGAACGCCTTCTTGGTATCCAAGCATCTTCTGATAATGTAGAGGAAATTGTTACAATAATAACCGAACAAAGGAAACTGCGTAATAATTTTAAATACATAATAAACGACAATGGCCCTTTAGAAAACACTGTGCTTTTGCTAAGTGCAATGATAAAAGGACATTTTAAAATCCAGCCCCCTGTGCCATAGCGCACAGGGGGCTTTACTAATATTTATAGTTGCAGACAGATAGAAAGTTTTAAACAGTGAG
>JBPCTC010000030.1:0-1060 GCA_051006535.1 Minisyncoccia bacterium | reverse complement strand
CTTTTTGCTTATATGTCTATTGCTTTAGCTTTTTTGTTGCAACTTGTTGCCGGGGTTCCTTTAATAAGTATTGTAACAGGTGCTGTTATTGTGGCTTTACCTTTGTGGTTACTTTACTTTGTTTCTAAAGAACGTTGGATGGGTTTTGGGGATGTTCTGATAGCTCTTGTTATGGGGGCACTGCTGGGTTATTCTTCTGGGCTAACTGCTCTTATGGTAGCTTTTTGGGTTGGGGCTGTATATGGCATAGGTGTTATGCTTGTTGGAAAAATCAAACATAGAAACACTCTAAAAATGTCTTCACAAGTTCCTTTTGGACCATTTCTGATAATAGCAACATTTATTGTATATATTTTTGGTTGGACATTACCATCTTTATTAAGTTGGTTTGTATGGTAAACAGAAAACAAAAATCTTTTACAAATTTAAAAATTTCAATAAATTCTTTTAAAGGATTTACTTTGATAGAACTAATAGTTGTAACAGGTATATTTTTGCTTATTACTAGTATTGTTTTGTTTCAGTCTAATTCTTTCGATTCTACTATAACTGCATCGAATTTAGCTCAGGATATAGCTTTGACTGTGCGTAAGGCCAATGCTTATACTTTAGGATTTCAGACACCTCAAACAACTTCAAGTGTAGAAATAAAAGGTTATGGGGTTAATTTTGTTTCTGGTTTAGGAGATTCCTTTGTTTTATTTGGAGAAACTGATCCTTATGATAATTTTTATACTCACTCTCTTGGGTGTGGAGTTTTTTCACATTCTGAAGAATGCATAGAAGAAACAACAATAAAAACTAAGGATAGAATTACCGCAATAAGCGTAGATGTTTCTGGTAGTCCTGTTAGTCTTTTACCAGGGGACAGTCTTTCTATCGTTTTTATAAAACCAACTGGAGAAGTTTCTTTTTGTGTGCAGTCAGGTGGTATAGGAAGTTGTAATTACACATTATCTACTGTGGCCCATATAACTGTTACATCAGAAAAAGGTAAGAATTATACAGTAAATATATGGAATAATGGCCAAATAAATGTACAATAGTACTATGAATAATG
>JBPCTC010000029.1:0-1058 GCA_051006535.1 Minisyncoccia bacterium | reverse complement strand
GTACTGCTGTGCTGGTTAATGCGTCATGGAACGACCCAAGTTGCCCACCTTCAGGTTGTAATACAAACCCTATAATAAACACAAGTTTAGAAAACCAATTTAAGGCAGGTAATTTTTCTAGTGTGGGTTTTGTAGATAATTCTATTTTTTATGGTGGACTTGTTGCTTCTATGAAAAATATCGAGTCTGCGGGTAGGGTTGTAGTTGGTACTTTGGCTTCTAATGTAACAAATGAACCAGCTCATGTTGCAGATTTTCGTGTTGTTACAGGTAGTTCTTGGTTTAAAAACCCTGTTTCTATAGGCAACCAAGACTTAACCGAAAGCAACACACCTTCTGTTACTTACGACTTGCAACTAGAAGGTACAACAAACATTGGTCGTGGAGACTACTGTACACTACGCGCAAACCAACTAGAAGACTCTATAAGTGGCGTGTGTCCATCTACAGGTATATTTGGCCCGAGTTTTATGAACTGGTACCGTATAGACGCACGTAGTGCTGGGCCAAACACTATAGCTGCACGTTGTGGTAAATTAGTTCCAACTTCTAATAGTACTCCGCAAAACCTAGGGGCTTGTTATACAACAGAAGCACCAACAATAACTGGAACATTCGTTAATCGTACTGGCTACAGTGGTGGAAATACACCTCCAGCAGCTTGTGCAACAAAAGATTTATATACAATATCTACAACTGTAAACCATGACGATGCAACACCTCTAGTTTATGAATGGCGTTATAGAAACGCAACTCAAACAACTAACTGGACAACTGTTAGTAACGCAAATAGTTCTTCTATAAATATATCTATAGATAAACATGGCTGGGCAATGCAATATGTGTCTCCGCAACAGCAGTATATATATGAAGTTAAGTTAACAGATAGTTTAAATCAAACTACCGGCTGGATTTCTGTTCAGTCTATATACAGTGTTTACAGACCAAATACCTACACTGAAAACGGCAACACTTATACATGTTCTTAAAATGACAAAGATACAAAAGCCCCTATGTAGGGGCTTTTTATTGGCATAATAAGGTTTTTAGCCTATAAT
>JBPCTC010000028.1:0-2849 GCA_051006535.1 Minisyncoccia bacterium | reverse complement strand
TTTGTTCTTACTTGAATTTTAACTGTTTCTTGTTCTTTATAAAAATTTGTTTTGTCATTTTTTATTCTTCCTTTATAGAATTTTGTTTGGAAATCTGACCCCTTCCAACCAGTGGTAGATGGTGTAAATATTGCGTTTGTTACTGTACATTCATTAGCTGCTTGTGCTGTGTTTGGATTAATTTTTATACTACGATTTAAGTTGCTGTCTTTTGTTGTAACTATGGTTGTAATAGGTGCAAATAAAAACAACACCATTAACCAAACTGTAATAGTTTTCATTAGTCGCGCGTAGCTTCTAGATGCGTACTTCATTAATTATAGTATACCCTGTAGTTAAACTTTTACCAATAGTAATATCATGGTAAGTTATGTTTTATAAATTTTAATTCATTCCACTTTATATCGTTTGTATAGAGTGGTCGGGGGCGAGTTTTTTATAATACAAAAACACCATGCCGTGCACAGTGTTTTTGTATTTTTTAATATATTTCAAACAATTCTTCGAATTGTCTTAAGTTTTCAGGGTCACTTCTGCCTACACCTGTGTCTGTATTTGTTATTAAGAAGGTACCTCTGTCAAACCAGTTTCCTTTTAACTGACTTTCTAAGTATGTTGTAAACGTTGCCCCACCTCTTCTACTAAATGCGTCTATAAACGGAGACCCTGATTTATAACTTGTTTCATCGTAGTATTTTAGGTAGTAGTATGAGTCTGTTGGATAAGATGTGTCATTGCCTATATCTATTGTTCTGCCAACTTGGCTTCCAGAAACTCTACTAAAACCAGGTGTGTAGCCGTTTTTAAGGTTGCCCCTGTACCATGTTCTGCCGTCTATACCTAGGTAGCTAGCTTGGTGCTGAAAGCTGTTTTTATCGTTAGGTCCTTGGTCTATTAGTGCTACACATTGGTTTATATTGTTTTTTAGTTTATTGTGGGTGTCATTGTAACCTTTTACTTCATCTACATAGTCTGCCAGCACATCTGGGTTTGCTAGAGCTGGAGCTGTTCTATAAAAAGTTCTATCTAGTTCGTTTAGTCTGTCTCTTTGACTGTCTGTTAATACTAAATTGTTGTCTTCTACTAAGTTTGCATTGTTTGGTGCACCTATACACAGGTCTCTTTCTGACTGTGTCATGTCGTTATAAGCTTTTGCACAAGGGTCTGTGTTTTGTGTTCCGTTAGTATTTGTTCCTGTTAGGTCTATTAGGTTACTGCCGTTGTAACTGTTTCCGTTTCCATTAGAACCTGTTTGTCCTGTATTGTTGTTATTTGTACCACTACCTGCGCCGTTATTGTTTGTGTTTGTGCCTATGTTTGTATAACCGGTATTGTTGTTTGTATAGACTGTATATGTTCCATCTGCATTATACACTCCGTTCCCTGTAGTGTCTGTCTCAGAACCTATTCCAGGTAGCGTGCCTGTAATTATTGGTGTTCCATCAGGGTTTTTTGTTTGTTTGGACGGGTCTAATTGGCCAAGGTCTAAATAAGACTGGTCCCCTGTGGTGTTTGTTGGTGTGTTGTTAGGACTTTTGGTAGATAGAAAAGCAATAATAATAATTATTATTATTAAAATCAGTGCTATTATTATTTTTTTCTTTTTACTTGATTCCATTTTATTTTTTATAGGTATAACCTGCATTAACACATGTTGTATAATATTGCTTTTCGTATGCCGTACCGTGTGTAAGTCCACGATTTAGTGACGGGTGCAGTGTCGCATCGCATAGACAAGGTATTTTGTTTGCATTTACTGTTATTCCGTCTATAACATTTGCACAAACTTCTGCAAAAAGGTCATTGTATTTTGGCTGTAACGTTTTTACTGTACTTACAGCTTCGTTTGTTAGTTTTGTTTGCATGTCGTTGTCTGACAATGCTTGGTTGTATTCATCCATTCTTTCAAACGCATCTTCTGAAGTTTTCTTTAATGCCCACATATCGCGAAGTTGTTGGCTAGCAAGATATATTGCAGGGTTGTCGTACCTATTTGTTATTATTGTATCGTATGCTGTATATGCTTCTTTGATGTTTTTTATTTTTTTATCTATGTTACCATTTAACCATTTATCTTCCTGACCTTTTACGTTGTTTGTATTATCGTTATAGGTGGTTACATTAAAATTATTTTTTATGTATTCGTATAACTGGTCTCTGGCATCTCCTGTAAAAGTAAGTTTTTCGTACCATTTATCAGAAGGTATGCTGTATGCAAAACTAGTTATTTGGTTTATAGCAGTTTCAACCTGGTCGCGCCATTTTGGGTTTGGCCCTGGTACACAGAAATCTAGTTCACCTACATCTTCCTGAACAGTATTTATTGTACTAGACATATCGTTTAGTATGTTTAAGAAGGTTTCTTGGGTTTTTAGTATACTTTCGTTTGATTTGTTTTTTGGCTGTATTAATGCTCTTACTTTGAATGGGTTTGATTCTTCGCCTACATTTTGCCAGTAGTCACCTGTTTCTACTGCGTTACGTGATTCAGAATCTGTAGAAAAACCAAGGTTATTTGTCGGGTACATAGATTTGTAGTTATATGTAGATTTTTGACTCAAAGAATTTAAACCTTTTTGTGCAAGTTGGTTTAGTAGTGCGTCGAACACAGCTCCAAGTTGTTCGTTTAATGTGTCTGCAAGTTCGGCTTGACGTATTGGTGAACCCAGAACACTGTCTAGTTGGTTTGAAATTATTTTACCAGGTGTTAGAGTTTTCCATTCTAAACAAGTTGAATTTTCTAGTGCGGTTTTTGAATCAGATATTTTTTGGTTTGTTTGGTCAACTATTTTTCTATATGCATCATTGGCTTTTGTTAATGTGTCGTAAAACTTTGGATCGTGTTCTAA
>JBPCTC010000027.1:0-5413 GCA_051006535.1 Minisyncoccia bacterium | reverse complement strand
TTCGCTATATGTTGGCATTCTATTGTTTGTTCCATAGAATGCACTTAGTTTGTTTTTGTATTCGTTGTTCATCATTTTTTATTATTACTACACCCTCACCCCTGAATACTTCGTATTCTTCCCCTCTCCATTTTCAATGGAGAGGGGCCAGGGGTGAGGTCTGTATATTTGTAGCCCCACCACCACTCCGCAGAGTCTTCGTAATTAGTACTGTAATGTAAACGCACTTATAACTTGATTTAAAAATGTTGTTTGTTTGTGTTGGCGCATTTTTTTACGAAGTTCTGCATGTGCCCGGGCTTCAGTTGTATAGTTTTGTCCGGATATTACCTTTAGATCTATTTCGCGGTTTAATTTTTCTAATTGTCTTTCTAGGACTTTTATATATTGTTCTTTTGACATACTTTTATTATCTACATTATTATTTTTATAGACACTGGTTAAACTATTACTAAAGCGACCATGTTTATATTATAAGTGAACGCTCGTTCACATACAATGTGGATAAGTAAATATGATACGTAAAAAATTTTTTGTAAATAACAGGGGACTAAAACCTTTGTTTTATAAGCCTGAAATACTACCCTATCTATAAAATTTATTTTTGTGAATTAATTAACGATTCAGCAAGTAACTTTAGTGCTGTGTCATCTGCACGAGGACCACCACCAGAACATATCCAGCCTTCGTATTTATCAAACCAAAATTCCTTTTCAGATAAAACTTGTTGCCACTGTCCCCTTTTTAGGTTCTCTGTACCATGCATTGGAACTAGTTTAATATGTGCGTGGTCTATACCAGTACCTTCCATTATTACACCGACACGACCTGTGTCAGAAAAGTGGTTTTCTAATATACCAGCCACATGTTTTGAAGCTAAAATAAAACGTTGTAGTACATCGTCGGGCATTTTTAAAACATCACTACCATAGTGTTGTTTTGGTATCACACAAGTAAAACCTTCGGTATTCGGATCTATGGACAAGAAAGCTATAAACTCTGAATCTTGCCAAAAAATTCCAGGCGTTTCAAATTTACCTGAAACTATTTCACAAAATATGCATTTATTTTCATTTGTTGTTGCGTCGTATAGTGCCATAAATTATATATTTAAATTTTATATAGTAATATTATCGCACTTTTTACGCATTCATGCCAGCCACATAGCCTGATGTCCAGCAAAGCTGTAGAGAGAACCCTCCAGATGGGCGGTTTATATGTAAAAGGTCACCGATAATAAACACGTTTGGGTATAGACTACTGCGCATAGTTTTTGTATCCATATCAGTCAATGGAACACCACCATCGGCTACCACTGCCCTGTCGTAGCCCATTAGGCCGGTTATGGTCATCGGTACAGCCTTTATTAGGGCCACCAGGGCTTTGCGTTGTTCTTTACTAATACTGTGCACCTTTGTATCTATATCTATACCTAACAGGCTTGTAGCCATAGTATTTACTGCATCAGCCATGCCTTCGGGTACTATATTTGCCATTATGTTTTTAAGCATTTTATTTTTATTAGCATCAAAAGTCTTTATAACATTGTTGTCTAATGCACCCAGGTCAGTGTCGGGGTACATGTCTACAGTGGCAGTAACTTCACCTTCAGTTAGTAGGTCGTGGACTTTACGTGCACTGTTTAGTATCAATGGGCCAGACAGCCCAAAATGCGTAAACAGTATTTTACCTTTTTTTGAGAAAGACTTTTTCTTGTCTACAAAAAAAGTAATCTTCATAAAAGACAAAGACACACCAGCAAGTTTATGTATGTATTCTTCTTGTACTGCTAAAGGCACAATAGATGGTGTTGGGTCTATTATATTATGGCCCATATTTACTAGCCATTTAAAACCGTCGCCAGTAGAACCAGTTTCAGGGTGCGACAAACCACCGGTAGCAAATATAAAGCTGTCAGCTGTATATGTAACACCACCGGCAACAACACCAGTAACACACTTTGGTGTTTTTTCTTTTTCAAATATTATTTTACTTACCGGTGAACTGGTTTTAACAGTTACACTGTTATCAAACAAATATTTTTCTAGTGTGTGGTATACATCGAGAGCCTTTTGTGTTTGTGGAAATGCACGTTTGCGTGCTTCGACAACTAGTGACAAACCACGTGAAGTAAAAAATTCAAATGCATGGTCTTTGTTAAACTGTGCAAAAGCTGAAAACAAAAACTGGTCCGTATTGTTTTCATGAACGTAGTTTTTTAAAAACAAACGCAGGTTAGACTCGTCGTTGGTTATATTACATCTACCACCACCAGAAATTTTAAGCTTTTCACCCATGTTTTTATTTTTCTCTAGTAGCAAAACCCGTTTACCACGGGCACCGGCAGTACCAGCAGCCATCATACCTGAAGCCCCACCACCGATAACCACTACATCGTAGTGGTTGGTTTTGTTTACAGATGTGGATTTTTCCATCTGTTTAATATAACACACAATTACATTTTTGTCTTTAGTAAGAAATAAAGTAAAAGACAAACACAAATGTGTTCGTCTTTTATTTTATTTCTTTACCGCTACCTTTTTAGGTTTCTTGACGTTTTTTTGTTGACTGTTATTACCTTTTGCCATATATGAATTTCTATTTAAATTATAATATTTATATTATACACAATTATTTTATACTACAATAGCGCTGGTTTACTACTACCTGTAAATATAAAACTATTTACCATGTCTTTTAGTATTTTGCTTACGGCATCGTGGTCGTATTCTTTTATGTTTTGTTCTGGTATGTAGTTGTCTATGTTTGAAGAATGCACAGTTGTTTCTACTGCATAGCACTTGTCTTTAAACACTGTTCTGTACGAAACAGTTTCGTACACATTACCAACAGCGGCTTCGTTCAAATCAAACTGTATAAAATCTATTCCGTTTATTTTAGTTGGTATACCTTTGTTTACTTCGTCGCCTTTTACACACATAGCTACTGCGTTTTTGTCTGAACTTACACCAACCCTAAACCTAGCTTCAGAAAAATTAGTGTTCGGTTGTAACGACCTTGGTATAGTAACTGTAGCTAACACATTGCCTTTTGTGTCAGGTATAAACATTGACCATTCAGGAGTATTTTCAATAATTTTGCTTACTGCAGAAAAATCTTTTAGGTAGTCAAAAGAAAAAGTTTTTGTTGTATCTACAAAAGCATTCTTAATCAAAGAATTAAACTGTGTACAACCAACTTGTGGCATAGACTGGTATGTTAGGGCTTCTTTGTCTTTATATATATACACACCATCTACACCTGGTACCATAGCACCAAAACCTATACTTGCTTCTGCGCCTTTTTCTGAACTAGCTAACGCTATACGTAGTTCTTCTTTTTGAACAGTGCCTTCCCCGTTTGTGTTCCACCATAGGTCGCTGTAACCAGACATTGCACTGGTGTCTATAGTACCAACACCCCCGCTAAATGTTCCGGTTTTTTTATCTTTTTCAGAAGGTAGTATGTGTAGTTCCCCTGTAAGGTCTTTGCCGTTTGTTGTTAGTTTTAACCACATTACATCTTTTGGTTTTTTAACTATCGATGTTTCTTTATAGAAACAAAAGTCTTCGGTTTTTGTTTCTACGATCGTGTTTACAGGTACCTGTACAACTGGTTCAACCACAGGTGGTATTTCTTTTTTAACTTGCTTGAAATACACAAAACACCCAACAACAAACAACGCAACAACACCAAAAACAATAAAAGTATTTTTTCTCATGTATACAAGTATACCACAAACACCAACACACAAAAACTACCTTGGCATTGGAAATGCATGTAGTTCAGCACGTAATGTGGCATAGTTTGGCAGGGCTCGTGCAACCAAGGCCCAGAACATAGGTCCGTGGTTCATCTGTTCTAGGTGGCACAGTTCGTGCACTATCAGGTAGTCGACTAGGTGTGGTGGTAAATGTATTATTTTATAATTAAAATTCAAATTTCTTTTAGACGAACAAGACCCCCACCTTGTTTTCTGGTTTTTAATAAATACCTTACCATACGAAAACTGATAGAGTGTGTTCCACTCTATCAGTTTTGTTGCAACAAGTGCCCTAGCAGTTTCTATTTGCTGGCGCCGAGCTGCCGATATTTTTTTCTTTGGTCGACGTGGCCGAACAAAGTATTTTAATATTTTTAATTTAAGCACAAAGTTTATCTATAACCAAAATTTTTATCATGAACCTGGTGGTTGCCATCTTCAGTCAAATCTAAAAAAGATTCTAATGTTAGTGCACCCACATACCACACATCGTCTTCTAGCCTCATAGATTCTTTATTTAGAATACCATAATGCTCTGCAATTTGATCACGCTTAGTAATAAAATCTTCAACCGGTGATGTTTTAGGTTTTTCCTGTTCTGTTTTTTGTTCAGGAAATTCTAATGTTATTTGTTTACCAAGTTTTTCTTCTGGGTTCATAACTTTGTTTATTAGTTAACTGTGCCGTCGTTTTTTGTATGTATAGTAGTTGCGTTTTCACTGACAACAAAATGCCCATTAACTTCTATTACATCGTCTACACTGATACCATGCTCTTCTGCAAAAGCCTTTTTCATTTCAAAAATATCTTGTTCTGGTGTTGTTTCTGATATCATTTCTCTTGGCAATGATTCTGGTGAACCATCATAGATTTTTTCCATATTATTTTCGTTCATATATACAGTATATTACTTTTTCTTTTTAGCAACAACCTTTTTAGCTGCTACTTTTGAAACTACTTTTTTAGCAACAACCTTTTTAGCTGCTACTTTTGCTACAGCTTTTTTAGTTGGCTTATCCATAGCACGGTCTAGTAGTGCCTTTAGTTCAGGAGCATTTGCTACTTTTACTGGTGCAGTTGTTTTTTCCCATGGCTTTACATTTTCTGCTTTAGCTGGTTTTACTACAGCTGTACCTTCCATAAGTTTTATCAAACGGTCTAGTTTACTGTTTATAGCTTCCATTTGCTTGTGCATTGGGTCGCCACCTACTGGGCCATGTACTGGCCCATGTGCTGGTGGACGTGGGGCAAAGTCCATACGTGGACCCCGTTCGTTACGAGGTGCGCCACCCATGTCGTTTTTCTTTTTACCAAAACAGTCATTACAAAAAACTGGTTTGTCACCCGATGGACGGAAAGGTACTTCACATGTTTTACCACATTCACTACATACTGCTTTAAACATTTCTGTTTTTCTGTCGTCACGACCTCCACGGTCGTTACCACCCCAACGCTTTGGGCCACCGAAACTTGGGCGCCCACCTCGGTTGCCACCTCTGAAACTTCCTCTATCACCTCCTTGGTTGTATGCCATATTATTTTCCAGAATTACACTATTAATGTCCCTGTGTTTTATTTATAAATCTATTTCTATTATCTTTTTCTTAGCTGTCTCGCCAGACACAATGTGTACACTGGTCGGTGCAACAT
>JBPCTC010000026.1:0-2278 GCA_051006535.1 Minisyncoccia bacterium | reverse complement strand
ATGGTTTAGTTTCTACAAGAAAGATGAAATCATAAATATCTGCAAAAAATATGGTTTCGAGCTTATATATTTTGAAACATTCAAACCACATTCAAAAAACTACTTAAACTTTATTTTTCAAAAATCATAATCTAAATTGAGTGTCTAGTTAACACCCAGACAAACAATGCTATAGTGTATACATATGACACAACAAGAAAACCACAACATGGGTAATTTGAACACTCACCACATTATGCTGGTAATGAAGGAATCTATTCGTAGAGCTGTAAAAGAAATCCGACGCCAGCGTTTTAATTTTGAAGCAAAAGAAAAAATAACTGACTACAGTAAAGAAATAGATATGGTAACGTCAGCCGACATAGCTGCACAAGAAATATTTAAACACCTTTTAGACGAACATTTTCCGTTTGCGGGTATTATTGCAGAAGAAAATTTTGCACGTAAATGTACGGCAACAGATGCAAACTATTATTTTACAATTGACCCACTAGACGGCACAAAAGCCTATGGGCGACGCCAGTCGCATGCTATAGCATCTATGATATCTTTTGTTTACAATGGCACAGCCGAAGCAACATGTATTGGCGATGTAATGACAGAAGAATTTTATATAAACCGCCCAGGGTCAGAAAATGTATACCGTGTAAGCGAAAATGAAGTTTATGAAAAGCTTTCCATTGACGAATCTAAAACACTTCGTAACCAACATTTAGCGTTACGAACTGATCCACGCAAATATTCGAAAATTGTTCAAAACATGACCGACCCACAAAAAGAAGACAGGCTTTTTAAAGAAATACAAACATCTGTTGGTAGTATTGGTACAATGTTTGCCCGACTATGGAAAAGTGAAATTGGTGGTATTGTTATACAACCTAGTACACAAACCCCATGGGACATGACACCCCTTATTGCACCGTCATACAAACTTGGTTTTATATGTGTAAAGTTAGAGAAAAACACTTTTACCGAATACAATATGCAACCTTTACTTGAAAATACTAACATCGAAAACGAACTGCTTTTTATACACAAAAGCCGACTTCCTGAATTAAAAGAATGGTTTACAAATTTATATAACATATAAAAAAATAAAGGTGGCATAACCACCTTTTATTTTTTTGTTTTTACTATAATGCTATAACAATACCCATAGAAACCATAACCACCAGACTAGCCAGAACATCGAACAACCAAAGCTTAAAAGACTTACCCATCCATATTACATCTATAGATGTCCATACAAATATAAAACCAGCCCAAGTAACAAATACAGCAACAAGGCTGTTTAGCATTGGTGTTGCCAATGCATACACAGATGTAGAAAGGAACAAATAAACAGCGCTTAACATAAGAGCACTAACAATGTTTACTAAAAAGTTTGCAAACATTTGTCCATACATGTCAGAAAGCTTTTCGTTACCTGTTGGTACAATGTTAGCTAGCCGCATCCATAATTTACCACTAACTGGACCATGTAGTAAAAAACCTACAACAAACCCTACAGCAGCTGCTAATAAAACTGAAACAAAATTAATGGGAATCATATAAAATATATTAAATAAATAATACAGGTATTTTAACATATAAAAATTGGTTTTGTCATTCTGGTATTGTGTATAGTATAATACTAACTATGACCACCGAAGAACTACAAAAAGAAAACGAAACATTACACAAAGAAAACGAACTAAAGGGCGAAATAATATCTATGACTGGCCACCAGGTACGAACTTCTTTGTCTGCCATGAAATGGGTTTTAAAAATGTTTCTGGACAAAGATTTCGGCGACCTTTCTACCGAACAAGAACAAATGCTTAAAAAAGCATCTGAGCAAAATGAACGAGTTATATCTCTTGTTTCTGAAATGCTTACACTAAACAAAGCTTCTGAAGGTACAATACCCTATGTTTTTGCACCAGTAGAACCTGTTGCATTAGTAGAAAAGATTTTGTTCGAATTCATGAGCGAGTCTTATAAAAAACACATAGAACTACTTTTCTTGCGTCCAGAACATGCGGTACCTGCTATGTTAGCTGACGTAAACAAAATCCACATAGTTCTAGAAAACATTTTAGATAACGCCATAAAATACAGTAAAGAAGGCGACAAAGTTTTTATTTCCATTACCCCTACTGGCAATATGTTAGATATAGCAATAAAAGACACTGGTATAGGAATACCCACCGAAGTTCAAAATAAAATTTTTACAAAGTTTTTCCGTGCAGACAACGCCCAAACCAAAGAAAACCTTGGTTCAGGAATAGGTTTATAT
>JBPCTC010000025.1:0-1532 GCA_051006535.1 Minisyncoccia bacterium | reverse complement strand
ATCTACTTCTGAGACTTCTTCGACTGATAATCCAATTGCTTTTAAAGCATCACTAGCATTAGCCAATTTCATCACCCATTTCTTTTTTAAGTTGAGCTGCCATTTGAGCAAACGTCATTTCGGTGTCTAATTTCAATAAAAACTCTTTTTGTAGTTCCATCAGAATTTTTATCCTTCTAGCTTTCTCAACATGCACTATGACAAAAATTGCTAGTAATGCACCCAAGAAACCAGAGAAAAAAGTAATAACACTAGTTATTAGATTCATCATTCTCCTCGTTCATTTTTAAAGCGACATCATAGGCGTACCCATTCCAACGCTCTTTTTCTTGTTCGTCCATATCTCCCATTCCATATGGGAACATTCGGTTAAGTATAACTTCAACATAGCGTTCAAGCAAACGCTTCATCGCACTCATATAACCTCCTAAGGTTATCCACAGGACACAGTCTAGCATAACTATGTCTACTATTAAAATTATACACTATAACAATACCCAATAGATTTGACTATGGTTTCTGGTACCCTATATGCGCGTGCGTGCGCGCGTATAGGAAATATAGTTAAATCTATTACTTATTTACATAGTATATATAGTTTTACTACTCAGTTTTTTATACCTTTTGTTCTTTTTTCTTGGTAGTAAGATGTTTTTATGTCTCTCATAGCCCTTTTCCAAGCTACCCTATCTCTTAGCATATAAAACCCCTAATTGTCAAGTAAATCTCAAAAAGTTATCCACAGGCTCTTATACTTTTCTCCCTCCAGCACCACCCAAAAAGCCCTTAAAATTGACTCGACAAATGGTAAATAGTACTGTAGTATTACCCCCTAAAAACATCACAACACACCACCAAAGCCTATTGACACAGCAACCAAAAAGAGTTACTATTTAAGAGTGACTGGTTTGGATAACACATCCATACTAGACACCAAATCATAACAGAAAGAGAACTACAAAATGATTAAGAATCTCACAGAAATGTTTAAAAATACTTCTTTTCATAATTTATTTTCAATTACCCTAACCACCGCACTACTAGTTTTAATAGCTGGCGGAGACATAACTTACAAAAATTTGATTTTATTTACAATATATTCATTATTACTTTCTGTAATTTATTTTTCCGTATTTAATAAAAAGTCAAAATAAGTTTAGAATTTATTATATAAAAATTTAAATAAAAAACTTTCCCCCTTTATTTGTAAGGAATATCAAGGATTATATGAAAACTAACAGTATAAAACAATCAGGATGGGTACACATAGAACCGTCAAGATGTGAACCATGTAAAACACCAGATCCAATTCACCCATTAAGTAGTTCATGGGTATGTCCTGTTTGCACTACTGAATATCAAGTCTGTAGAATAAATGGAAAAAACTTTATGAGTCCCAATAGAATTCTTTGGATTGACTCAAAATACAACAAACGTAACAAATAAAAGGAGAAAAAATGACGCTAGAGACAGTAAAAATAAAAGTAAATAAGATCCATGAAACCTATTTAGGACTATATAAAGCCTATTTA
>JBPCTC010000024.1:0-4130 GCA_051006535.1 Minisyncoccia bacterium | reverse complement strand
GTCTTAAAACAAAAAAGGGGTTTACGAGATTGTGGCGGGTTCTGGAGTCGAACCAGATTCTCCAGGTTATGAGCCTGACGAGGTACCGTTCCTCTAACCCGCTATTGGTACTTTAGTATTATATAGTATATCAAAATATAATGCAAGTAGCACCCTAAAAAACATATATGTGGAAAAGTGATTTTGCCAAAATATTTGATAGTTGTATAAAAATTTGAAATTTAATGTTTTTTATGCTAATGTGTATGCAATGTCGGTATAGCTCAGGTAGTTAGAGCATCGCACTCATAAAGCGAAGGTCACAAGTGCAACTCTTGTTACCGACACAAAAAACATATAAGGGGCTTGGATTTTATATAAAAATATGTATAATACAATAGTCCTGTATTTTATAGAATATAGACTACATTTGCGATCGTAGCTCAACTGGTTAGAGCACCCGCCTGTCACGCGGGAGGTTGGCGGTTCAAGTCCGCTCGGTCGCGCAGAACAAAACACCCCATATGGGGTGTTTTGTGTTATACTGGTTTTATGAAAATAGATATATTAGATGCGCGTCTTATACATTTTTTCCGTAAAGTTTCGATACCTGTTGCCAGGTTTGGGTTGTTTGTAGTTTTTTTCTGGTTTGGCTTTTTAAAAGTCGTTGGGCTTTCGCCGGCTTCAGGGCTAGTTCAAAGGCTTTTTGAAGACACTATTCCTTTTATTTCTTTTCATTCTTTTTTAATTGGGTTTGGTGTATTCGAATGTATAATAGGTGTCTTATTTTTAATACGCGGTTTAGAGCGTGTTGTTATACCAATGTTGTTTATACACATGGTAACTACATTTGGTCCGTTGTTTTTGTTGTCTACTGAAACATGGTCTGGTTTTATGGTACCAACTTTAGAAGGTCAATATATAATTAAAAACTTGGTTATAATTGCTTCTGCTATTGGTATTGCAGCACACATGCACCCACTGCCACATAAAAGTAAAATATAAATACCAGAAACTGAAAGTTATAAATTTAAAATTCAGAAATACCAGAATGGCAAAAGTAATTAAAAAAATAAATAAAAAGTTTTGGGACCAAGAATATTCTGGTCCACGACATTTAAAAATTTCTACAGAACCGTCTGGTGACTTGTTAAAATTTTTCCGCTGGAACGAAAGACAACGCGAACCATTGGTTTTAAACAACAAATCTTTTGTTGTTGACCTGGGTTGCGGTAATGGAAGAAATATAATAAATATTGCTACAGACACTGGTGCACATGGTTATGGTTGTGACATTTCTGAATCTGCAATATCTCAGGCTAAAAAAGCCTCTGTTATAGGTAAAACAAAACTTGGTATAAGTTACGAAGTTCGTAGTGTTGCTGGTACATACCCAAATATTCCTGACGAATCTGTAGATCTAGTTTTAGACATGATGGTGTCTCATTTTCTACGCGCATCGGAAAGGGAATTGTTGATTAAAGAAGTTTATAGAATGCTGCGTCCCGGAGGGTTTTATATATTTAAAACATTTTTAGCAGATGGCGACATTCATGTAAAAAAACTTTTACAAGAACACCCTGCAGATGAACCCGGTGCGTATATACACCCAGAAATGAAGGTTTATGAATATGTTTATACTGAAAACGAAGTTAAAAGGGTAATGGAACAGTATTTTGATATACATAAAATAGAAAAATCCCACAAACATATTTCGCATGGCAAACGTCGTTCAATGATAGTTTACCTTGAAAAACGTTGGTAATTGTTCTGTTTTACTTTTTATACTTACAATTTTGGTCCGTTGTCTAGCCAGCCTAAATAAAAACCAATAAGTAATAATACAACTAGTGCAAATATTAAAATATATTTAGTATTTTTTGTCATATATTTATTATAACATTATATTTATATAAATTTTGAAAAAAATTACAAAAAGTGCTACAGTGGGTTAATGGAAAATACAGCTTTGAAGAGGGCAGAAATTGCAGTGTTAAAGGAAAACCCTGATTTACCAATGCGTTTAAAATTTGAAGTAACACCAAAAGAAACTATTGACAAGCTTCTAGAAGTTACAGACTTAACTACAGAAAGTTCTGACCCAAGTACACGAAACATAGTTGGTAAGGTTTTTGATGCTGTTGTAGAAAAGCTTAAACAAAATGACTTTCCAAATGTTACTGTAGTGCGTGGCAACCCTGTTGTTTTAGCAAAAGATAATTTTGATAAACTTTTATTTACACCTGGTAACCCTGGTAGGTCTGCAACATATACACGTTATGTAGACGAAGACCACGTTTTGCGTACACACACATCAGCATTAATACCACAAACATACGAAAAACTAAAAGGCCAAGAAATAGATAAAATAACTTTTGTTTTGCCAGGTCTTGTTTATAGGCGCGATGTTATAGACCCACGACACTTAGACGTTTTCCACCAGATAGATGTGTGGACACTGCACGATGTTTCTAAATATGGTAAACCAACTAGAGATGATTTATTAAAACTTGCAAGAACTGTTTTCGAAGCAGCCTGCCCAGATGCAAAGATGGTTGTGCTTGAAGCTAAACACCCCTATACTGTAGACGGTATAGAAGTCTATGCAGAAGTCGATGGTAAACAAATAGAAGTTTTTGAAGCTGGTTTAGCAAACCCACAAGTTTTAATAAATTCAGGATTAGACCCAGAACGTGTTAATGGACTTGCTTTAGGTATGGGTATAGAACGTTTAATAATGGCAAGAAAAAGCTTACCAGACATACGTTTAATACGTTCTACAGACCCACGTATAATAAAACAGATGACAAACATAGAAAAGTTTAAATCTGTTTCAGACAAGCCGGCAATGACACGTGATATGTCGTATACAGTAAGTAAATATGATAGTGAAGAAGATATTTGTGAACAAATAAGGAATGTTTTTGGTACTAATGCAGACTTACTAGAAGAAGTTAAAATACTAGATAGAACACCATACGAAAAACTTCCAGAAATAGCTCGTCAGCGACTAGGGGCCAAAGAAGGTCAAGATAATGTTTTAGTTAGAATAATACTACGCCACCCAGACAAAACTTTAACAAAACAAGAAGCTGCAGATTTGTATACTTCTGTTTACGAAAAACTACACCAAGGTGAAGGTGGTTATGCAGCTTAATTTTAGTTTTTTTGTATAAAAAATACTGCAAAATTTATGCAATAAATTAAAAATAGAAAACAATAAGTTATACACAGAAAAACCCTTTTAAATATGGGTTTTTCTTTTTAAAAAATGTTATAATATATACATAGAAATTAAATTTTCTATAAAATAAATGAACACCATTTTTCTTACACAAAAAACAAAAGAAATGGCGCGTTTTGTAACACGACATAGTCTTGTTTTTTCTGCATTTGTGTTCTTTGTTTTATTCTCTTTTGCTGTTAAAGTTTTTGCTACACCTCCAACTTCAACCTATACTGTTGGCGAAACATTGAACCCTACATGTGCACCTGGAAGTACAAATTGTTCTGTCAGTACTTTACCGGAACAGACAGGTAATAGTGGAAAGTTTTTGACCACTGACGGAACTAGTGTGTCTTGGGGTACAGTTGTTGCACCTTCTTGGGGTATTATATCTGGAACATTGTCAGACCAAACAGACCTTCAAGATGCCCTGGATACAAAAGGTACTTTTACGTTACCGTCTTTAACAACTGGTTCAGTTTTGTTTTCAGACGGTACTACGATAGTAGAAGATAATTCAAATTTTTTCTATAATTCAATAACACACAAATTAGGTTTGGGTACCACAAGTCCGGCAGCGTACTTAAGTGTTCTTGGTACTACAGAACAAATGCGTTTAGGTTATGATGTGTCAAACTATTTTTCAACAACAGTTGCAAGTAATGGTGTATCTACTTTTGACGCTGTTGGTACTGCACCTAAGTTTGTATTTTCTGATAATGTAGATATAAATGGTGCTTCTTTAACAATGAACTCTGGTTATATTTGGGGTGTGGCTGAATTTCACGTATATAGTAGTAATACGTATTTGGCTTACAATAACTTAACTCTATGGTCTAACTGGAGATTGACGGGTAATTCTTATGCCGGGTCAGGTTCTTTCTATATTGCAAACAATGATGGAGGCAACCCCGCTGCTTTTGGT